>NZ_SRRZ01000164.1 GCF_013179805.1 Microcoleus asticus IPMA8
CATTTTAGGCAACTTAGGAAATGACACAATTAATACTGGAGACGGCAACGATATTGCGTTTGGCAATGAAGGTGCAGACCTGATTTTTGGCTTATTGGGACATGACACGCTTTACGGTGGCAAAGAAAACGACAGTCTCGATGGCGGTGAGGGCAACGACTTGCTGTTAGGCGGCAATGAAAACGATGTGCTCTGTGGCGACATCGGTAACGATACCCTGTATGGAGGCAAAGGTAATGATATTCTCAGTGGTGGCAGCGGTTCCGATTTCCTTTCCGGGGATGTTGGGGACGATACATTGACCGGAGGTTCGGGAAATGATGTGTTTTTCCTCAGTCAAAGTTTGGGTAGCGACACCATTAATAATTTCCGCAAGGGAGAGGATTTAATTGGGTTAAATTCTGGTTTGAGTTTCAATCAACTCAGCATTACTTCGAGCAACAATCAGACTTTGATTACTGTGACCGACACCAATCAATTGTTGGCGAAGCTTAACGGTATTACGCCCGGTATTCTCACCGCTAGCGATTTCATTAGTCTGTAGTTATTATACCAAATCCAGGTTGGCTACTCCCTTTATCTGTCGCCGATTGAAACCGCTACTACAGATACTCTCGTCCGAGCAGAAGCGGACTAAGAGATAAAGGGAGTATTTAAGCCTGATTTAGTATTATAGCATAACCCAATACAAAGTATTTAATTTAGAAAACTATTCTCTAATATTCTGACGATCTCGACCACAGATATTAATCAATTTTTACGAATAAAGCGGACTAGAGATTATTCCGTGTCAATGCGCGAACACAACAAGCGATCGCCCTTCTCCACCATCGCATTCGTCCGCAAATAATCGCGCACGCGATCGCAACCATAACCCAACAAATTCAGATTCAACACTCGCTCCACATTCCACAGAATCAGCGTGTTATCCTCACTGACGGAAGCCACAAACTTTCCGTCAGAACTGTAAGCCAATCCCCTAATCGCCGCCGTGTGACCTCTAAGCGTTGTTAGTTGCGTACCGTCCAGTTTCCACAACTTCACCGTGTTGTCTACACTGCCAGAAGCAATAATTTGACCGTCAGGACTAAACGCCACTCCCCACACCGCTGCTGCGTGACCTACAAGCGTTCTCAATAACTTACCGTCAACAGTCCAAAGCTTAACGGTATTGTCTCCACTGCCAGAAGCGATGATATTACCTTGACGGTTAAAACCAACTCTCCAAACTGCCGCAGGGTGACCTCGAAAGGTTCTCACTAACGTACCGTTAAGCTGCCATAACTTCACAGTCCCGTCTCCTCCTGCGGAGGCAACTAACTGCCCGTCTGGGCTAAATGCTACGTGCCAAACAGGAGTATTATGTCCTGTCAGGGTATGCAGTAACGTTCCATTGCGCCGCCAAAGCTTGACCGTGTTATCTTGACTTGAAGAAGCGAGGATTTGACCGTCAGGACTAAACGCTACTGCAAAAACCACAGCTTTATGACCTATTAAAGTTGCACTTGAATTGCCGTTTCGCTGCCACACATTCACCTTATGGTCATCTCTGCCAGCAGCAATTAACTGGCGATCGCCAGTTATAGCAACCCCATAAATTGCTGCATTCTCTCCGGTGAAAGTCGCCAGCAATTTGCCTTGGCGACTCCAAAGTTTTGTTGTGCCGTCCTCGCTGCCCGTAGCAATTGTAGAGCTATCAGCACTGAGAGCGATCGCCCAAATCCCGGCTTTATGTGCAGTAATAGTTGTCTGCAATGGATTTTGACTTTCCCACAGTCTGACGGTGTTTTCTGCGCCTGCCGACGCAATAAAGCTGCCGTCGGGACTCCAATCAACCCCCCAAATCGCAGCGCTGTGACCTCTGAAGGTCGTCAATTCTGTTCCGTCAACGTTCCAAAGTTTTACAGTTTTATCCCGACTGGCAGAGGCGATGGTTTGACCGTCCGCACTAAACACAAGGGCAGATACCACAGCCGTATGACCTTCGAGCGTTTTCAGCAAAGTGCCGTCACGCTTCCAAAGTTTTACCGTTTTATCTCCACTTGCCGACGCAATTGTTTCACCGTCGGGACTAAACGCCACTGAACACAAGACAGAAATATGACCTTCGAGAGTTCTCAGAAAAGTGCCGTCACGCTTCCAGAGTTTTACCGTTTTGTCTCCACTTGCCGACGCAATTGTTTCACCGTCGGGACTAAAAACTACTGAGCCTACCCCAGCAGTATGACCCTGAAGCGTTTTCAACAAAGTGCCGTCTTGGTTCCAGAGTTTTACGGTGTTGTCAGCGCTGGCAGAGGCAATTGTTTTACCGTCGGGACTAAAGGCTACTCCCCACACGCTAGCACTGTGATCCTGAAAAGTTTTCAACAAAGTGCCGTCCAACCTCCAAACTTTCACCGCGTTATCGTCACTTCCAGAAGCAATGAGTTGACCGTCCGGGCTAAATTTGACTGTTTTGACGCTCGCTTGATGACCTTTGAGGGTGGCAATTTCCGTACCATCCCGTTGCCAAAGTTTAACAGTTTTATCTACACTTGCGGAGGCAATAAGCTTACTGTCAGGACTGATATCGACTGCCATAACAGCCGCTTTATGCCCAGAAAAACGGTTGTATTCATCTGCTTGATAAACGGCTTGTCGCAGTACATTTTCAACTTCGCGATTTATACTGGCATCTGCCGATTTTAATCTTTGTAATTTTTGTTTAGCTTCGATCGCTTCTATCAGCGCGTCTAATCTCCGGTTTGAGGCAAACAATCCCTCAGAAGAAGATGTCAGTGCTTTAATTTCGCTGAGTCTTGCTTCGCGTTCGCTTGCTACTGCTCGGCGATACTGAAAATAAGTTGTCGCCCCTAAGCCGCAGGCAAATAGCAATGCTCCACTGACTGCAAACAGCAAAAATTTTTGTCGTTTGGCAGCTTTTTTCTCTTGAATTAATCGTATTTGTTCCTCTCTCAGTCGCGCTTCTACTTCTTTTGTCCGTTCTGCTTCTAAAGCGAGTTGAACTTCTTGGCGATCGAGGTCTTGACTGGCAGCGATAAATTGATAATCCAAGTCGCTCAAACTTTTTACTTGCGCCCAAAATAGAGCTTCTTTCAGCGCTTTACCGCGCAACAGCCGCGATTCATCCTGTTGTTTAGAAGCAATCCAAGCATCGAAGGCTTGGGAGTAAGGGCGCAGTTTCCCTAATTGTTTCTCTACCCATTCTAGGTTAAATACTTCTCGATAAATTCGGTTTTTTACCTGCAAATAACCCGGCTGTTTGACGACTAATCCCGATAGCAATAGTTCGATTTGCTCTCGGCTGTCATCGGTTGCAACTTTTACGCCTTGTAAGATTTGCTGATAAATGCCTAGCAATCTAGCTGCGCGTTGTTCGTTGCGAAGAAGGCGATCGCGTATCGTTTTCAAATGCTCTGGTTCGTCTTGCGATTCCCAGTTCTCGATAAGTTGCGCTCTGACCACAGATTCGACAAAAAAAAATCCTTCAGTTATCGCTGGTATTGTTAAATCACCGCCGCGGGATTCTTTAGCAGTTCTTACCACCAATTCACATATTTTTTGGGACATAAATGGCTGTCCTCCAGTCCAAGCTAATATTTCTTTTATAACTGCTGGTGGATGGGGGATTATATTTTCTAATCCTAAAGCTAATGATTGTGCTTCCTCAAAAGAAAACCCCTGCAAATCGAGCGATCGTCCGATATTAAAAGGAGTCCGATTCTTATCTACTATTAAATCGCTGGGCGTCGCTACTCCGAAAATGGCGAAGGTAATTCGATTGTATTCTGGATTTATGGCTCTTTGGTTGTAACAGTACCGAATCAAGGCAAAAAAATCATCGACTGGAAAATCTAAACTTAAAATGCTATCAATTTCATCAACAAATATAATAATTCTGTCTTCTGGAAATTTGGCTAACAAGATGTCTTCGATGAAATGGCTCAATTTTTGGAGGAGAGAAACTTCTTCTTCTTTCCACCAGCTTTTAAAATTAACTTGCCCTAATAATTTGAAGCCTCGCCACAAATCGCCAACGATTCCTTTATACCATTGTAAGGGAGTGATGTTTTCGCTGCCGATGCGGGTCATGTCGATGGTGCTGCATTTAAATCCTTCAGCTTGCAATCGATATAGAGTGCGGACTAAGAGGGAAGATTTGCCCATTTGCCGCGAGTTGAGGATGTAACAAAATTCGCCAGCTTTTAATGCTTCGTAGAGTTCGGCATCGGCTGCTCTTACTACATAAGTAGGCGCATTATTGGCGAGACTGCCACCAATTTGGTATTGATAATTGTGCATCATTTTGAGCTAAGAGTTTCTGATTATTTAGCGATCGCCCACGGCATCGCACAAATGTCTATCCTCCTCTTTCACATCGGCATTTGTTCGCAGGTAATCCCGCACGCGATCGCACGCATAAGCGAGTTCATCGAGTTTGAGAATGCCCTCCACATCCCACAAAATGACAGTGCGATCGTCCCCGGCGGAGGCAATGAGTTTGCCATCGGGGCTAAACGCAACTCCCCAAACGTTCCCTTCATGTCGGGTTAGCGTCGTTATTTCTGTCCCGTCGGTTTTCCAAAGTTTGAGTGCGCCAGTTGAGCCTCCGCCCACCAGCATTTGACCGTCAGGACTGAAATCAACCGCCATCATGCCTCTAGTATTTCCCTTGAGGGTTTTGAGCAATGTACCATCGCTCGTCCAGAGTTTAATCGTGTCATCCCTGCTGGCCGTTGCCAAAGTGCGATCGTCTGGACTGATGGCAACTTCCCAAACAGGGCTGCGATGACCCTCTAGAGTCTTGGAAAACCTACCGTCAAGACTCCACAAGCGAGCAGTGCTGTCGCTACTGGCTGAAACCAGCCTCTGTCCGTCAGGGGTAAAGTCCACATCGTAAACCCTAGCCCGATGCCCTGTGAAAGTTTTCAGCAAAGTGCCGTCCTTGTTCCACAGTTTCACAGTTTTATCGTTGCTAGCAGAAGCCAGTAGCCGACCATCTGGACTGACGGAGGCATCCCACACTCCCGCCCCATGTCCTGTAATGGTTTTCAGCAGCGTCCCGTCGAACTGCCAGAACTTAATTGTTTTATCTTCACTAGCGGTAGCAAAAATAGGCGGGTTTGCAGGATTGGCGAAGTTAGTACCAGAGAGGAAAGCAACCGAGTGAACGGCAGTCTCGTTTCCGGCAAAAGACTTCAGCAACGTCCCGTCTCGCGCCCACAGTTTGAAACTGCCATCGGAACAGGCGGAAGCTAGCATCTGACCTTCGGGGGAGAAATCCACATCCCAAATCGTGCCGCCATGTCCGTAAAGGACTTTCGAGAAGGGGTTTGTCGGATTCCAGAGTCGAGCGGTATTGTCGTCGCTAGCAGAGACAACCATTTGACTGTTGGGAATAAAGGTCACGCCTCGAATTCCCGATTGATGCCCTTTAAGGACTTTCAACAGCGTCCCGTCCGGCTTCCAGAGATTGATGGTTCCGTCGGCGCTGGTGGAAGCAATCACATCGCCTGCTGTACTGACAGCGACTTCAAACACTTCGGCACTATGACCGCTAAGAGTTCGTAGCAGGGTTCCGTCTGGTTGCCAGAGTTTGACAGTGTTGTCAGCGCTGGCAGAGATAATGGCGGGACGTTTGGCACCGCTATTGTCTGCAAGTAAAGCGAACTCAACGTCCCAAACAATGCCGCTGTGACCTTCCAGAGTGCTCACCAGTTCGCCGTCCTTAGTCCAGACCTTGACCGTATTATCTGTGCTGCTAGAGGCGAGGAGGTTTCCATCCGGGCTAAAGGCAACACCCCAAACTGCACCTTGATGTCCGCTCAGGGTTTTGAGCGGTTTGCCATCAACGCTCCACAGGCGAATGGTGCTGTCTTCACTGGCGGAGGCGATGCGCTCACCGTCTGGACTCACGGCAATGTCCCATATCGCAGCGCTGTGTCCCTGAAAGGTTTTGAGCAGTTTACCTTCTCGACTCCACAGATAAATGTTGCCGTCCACGCTGGATGTCACCAGGCGCTGGCTGTCGGGAGTAAAACGGAGGGCGTAGACGCTGCTGATCGTATGCTGGAGAGTGTGCAGCAAGGTGCCATCCCGCTGCCACACCTTGGCTGTTTGGTCGCCGCCTCCGGTGGCGATGAGTTGACCGTCTGGACTGACATCAACTGCCAGAACCGGGCTGGAATGCCCCAACAAGCGATTGAATTCTGCCGTTCCGTAGATGGCTTGTTGCAGTATTTGTTGAACTTGAGATTGCAAATGGGGGCTGGAATTCGCGAGAGTGTCGAGCCTGCGTCTGGCTTTGATGGCACTCACGAGGGCGTCTAATCGCTGTTGGGAGGCGAATTGTCCTGCGGAGGAGGAGGTGAGGGCTTGAATTTCGCTGATGCGGGCTTGCTGCTCGCTGGTCATCGCGTAATGATATTGCCAGAGGGCGAAAATGCTGGAGGCGATCGCAACGATTAATGCCCCACTCAAGGCTGCGATCGACCTTCGCTGTCGCTTCGCTATCTCTCGCTCTAAAACTAACCGCTTGCGTTCTTCTGCGAGTCTCGCTTCAACTTCTCTGAGCCTCGCTGCTTCCAGCGCTTGCTGCACTTCCAGCCTGTCTAATTCTTGAGAAGCCGCTAAAAATTGATAATCCAAATCGCTCAAACTTTTTCCCTGGGCCCAGTAGGAAGCGTCTTTTAGCGATTGTCCCCGCAACAGTCGCGATTCATCGGTTTGTTTTGAAGCGATCCAAGCGTTGAAAGCTTGGGAGTAAGGACGCAGTTGCTCTAACTGTTTTTCTACCCATTGTAGGTTAAACACTGCTTGATAAATCGGGTTTTTGACCTTCAACAAACCTTGTTGTTTAACTACCAAACCTGATAGCAACAGTTCGATCTGCTCTCGACTATCATCGGCTTCAATTTCACCCCCCTGTAAGAGCTGCTGATAGATGCCTAAGCTACGTGCAGTGTATTGTTCGTTGCTAAGGAGGCGATCGCGTATCGTTTTTAAATGCTCCGGTTCGTCTAGGGATTCCCATTTATCGATGATTTGCGATCGCACCAAACTATCCACCCAAAATGCCTCTGCTCCCGGGGGAATATTTACTACTCCGCCCGCCGTTTCAAGGCTAGCTCTGTAAGCCAAATAGCAAATTTTCTGGGTGAGGAATGGCTGTCCTGAAGTCCAAGCTAATATTTGTTTGATTACGGCATCAGGATTACTTACGGCACTCTCTAATCCTTTAACTAATAGTTGCGATTCGTGCCGTTCAAAACCCCGCAAATCTATAGCACGACCGATATTAAAAGGAGTTCGCTTTTTGTCAGCTATTAAATCGCTCGGCGCGGCTACTCCAAAAATTGCAAAACTAATGCGATTGTATGAAGGATTAATCGCTCGCTGATTGTAGCAAAACCGAATTAAGGCAAAAAAATCATCGACCGCGAAATCCAAACTGAGAATGCTATCGATTTCATCGATGAATATAAATATCTGCTCTTGAGGAAATTTGACCAGTAGGATATCTTCTATAAAATGGCTCAATCTTTGCAGAAACGAGACATCTTCTTCATCGCACCACCAGGTTTTGAAATTAACTTGCCCTAATAATTTGAAGCCGCGCCACAGTTCCCCAATCATGCCTTTATACCACTGTAGGGGAGTGATGTTTTCGCTGCCGATGCGGGTCATGTCGATGGTGCTGCATTGAAATCCTTCAGCTTGCAATCGGTGGAGGGTGCGGACTAAGAGAGAAGATTTTCCCATTTGTCGCGAGTTGAGGACGTAACAAAATTCGCCAGTTTTTAATGCTTCGTAGAGTTCGGAATCGGCTGCTCTTACTACATAGGTAGGCGCATTATTGGCGAGACTGCCACCAATTTGGTATGGATAATTGTTCATCATTTTGAGCTAAGAGTTTCTGATTATTTAGCGATCGCCCACTCGATCGCACAAATGTCTGTCCTCCTCCTTCACATCGGCATTTGTTCGCAGGTAATCCCGCACGCGATCGCAAGCATAAGCCAGTTCATCTAATTTGAGAATTCGCTCCACATCCCACAAAATGACAGTGCGATCGTCCCCAACAGAAGCAATCTGTTTGCCATCGGGACTAAACGCCACCGCCCAAACATTCCCCTCATGTCGGGTTAGCGTCGTTATTTCCGTGCCGTCAATTTTCCAGAGTTTGACTGCGCCAGATGCGCCTCCCGCCACCAGCATTTGACCGTCTGAACTGAAATCAACCGCCATCATGCCTCTAGTATTTCCCTTGATGGTGTTCAGCAACGTGCCATCGATCGTCCAAAGTTTAATCGTGTCATCCATGCTCGCACTTGCCAAAGTCCGACCGTCTGGACTGACAGCCACTTCCCAAATTCCACTGCGATGACCTTTCAAAGTCTTGTTCAAGCGACCGTCCAAACTCCACAACCGAACTGTGCCATCTGCACTGACAGAAACCAGCCTGTTTCCGTCGGGGGTAAAGTCCACATCGTAAACCCTAGCCTCATGTCCTGCGAACGTTTTCAGCAAAGTGCCGTCTCGCTTCCACAGTTTCACGGTTTTGTCGTCGCTGGCAGAAGCGAAGAACTGACCGTCAGGACTGACGGAGACATCCCAAACGCTAGCCCCATGTCCTGTTATGGTTTTCAGCAGCGTCCCGTCGAACTGCCAGAGTTTAATCGTTTTGTCTGTACCAGCAAAAGCGAGTACAGGCGAGATATCTTCTTTGGCAAAGCTAGCAGGAGAGACGAAAGCAACCGAGTAAACGGGAGCCTTGTCTCCCGCCAAAGACTTCAGCAACGTACCGTCTTTTGCCCACACTTTGAAGCTGCCATCCGAACTAGCGGAAGCTAACATCTGACCGTCCTGGCTGAAGTCCACATCCCAAATGATGCCGCTATGTCCGTACAGAACTTTCGAGAAAGGGTTTGTCGGGTTCCACAGGCGGACGGTATTGTCGTCGCTGGCGGAGACAGCGATTTGAGTGTTGGGAATAAAGATAACGCCGCGAATTGCAGATTGATGCCCTTTGAGGACTTTCAAAAGCGTCCCGTCCGGCTTCCAGAGATTGATGGTTCCGTCTGCGCTGGCGGAAGCAATGACATCGCCTGAATCGCTGACGGCAATTTCCAACACTTCCGAACTGTGACCCCCGAGAGTTCGTAGCAGCGTTCCGTCGAGTTGCCAGATTTTAACTGTGTTGTCAGCGCTGGCAGAGAGAATAGCGAGACGTTGTGTGCCGTCACTGTCTGCGAGGAAGGCGAACTTAACGTCCCAAACGGCAGCCCCGTGCCCTTCCAGAGTTCTCACTCCTTTGCCGTCCTTGGTCCAGACCTTGACCGTACCGTCGGTGCTGCTAGAGGCGAGCAGGTTTGCATCCGAACTGAAGGCAAGACCCCAAACCCCACCTTGATGTCCGCTTAGTGTCTCCAGCAGTTTGCCATTAAAGTCCCACAGGCGAATCGTGCTGTCTTCGCTGCCAGTGGCAAAGCGATCGCCGCCCGGACTGACGGCAATGTCCCATATCGCAGCGCTGTGTCCCTGAAAGGTTTTGAGGAGCTTGCCGTCTCGATCCCACAGATAAATGCTGCCGTTGAGACTGGATGTGACCAGGCGCTGGCTGTCGGGACTGAATTTGAGCCCGAAGACAGCAGCCGGGTGTTGCAGGTTGTGGAGCAGTGCACCGTCCCGCTGCCACAGCTTGACTGTGCGATCGCCGCCGCCGGTGGCGATGAGTTGGGCGTCTGGGCTGACATCAAGGCCCAGAACCACGCTGGAATGCGCCGTCAGGCGATTGAATTCTGCCGTTCCGTAGATGGCCTGTTGCAGCACTTGTCGAACTTGCGATCGCAACTGGGGGTTGGAATTAGGGAGGTCATCGAGCCTGCGTCTGGCTTTGATGGCAGTGACGAGGGCGTCTAATCGCTGTTGAGAGGCGAATTGCCCTGTGGAGGAGATGCTGAGGGCTTGTATTTCGCTTTTGGCGGCGCGGTAATATTGCCAGAGGGCGAAAATGGCGGATGCGATCGCAGCTATCAGCAACCCACTCAACGCTGCAATAAACTTGCGCTGTCGCTGTGCTGTCTTTCTTTCATAAGCTACGCGCTTGCGTTCTTCTACCAGTCGTGCTTCGACTTCTTTTACTCGTTCTGCTTCCAGTGCTTGCTGCATTTCCAACTTGTCTAATTCACCAGAAGCGGCTAAAAACTGATAGTCCAAATCGCTCAAACTTTTACCTTGCGCCCAGGATTTAGCGTCTTTCAGCGCTTGTCCGCGCAACAGTCGCGATTCGTCTTGTTGTTTGGAAGCGATCCAAGCATCAAATAGTTGAGAGTAAGGGCGCAGTTGCCCTAAGTGTTTTTCTACCCATTCGAGATTAAATACTTCTTGATAAATTATGTTTTTTACCTGCAAATACCCATATTTTTTTACCACTAAACCCGATAGCAAGAGTTCGATTTGTTCTCGGCTGTCATCGGTTGGTACTTCCACACTTTGCAAGATTTGCTGGTAAATGCTGAGCAATCTTCCGGCGCGTTGTTCGTTTCTCAGGAGGCGATCGCGTATCGTTTTTAAATGCTCTGGTTCGTCTAGGGATTCCCAGTTATTGACGATGCGCGATCGCACCAAACTATCCACCCAAAATGCCTCTGTTCCCGGGAGAATATTTACTAATCCGCCTGCCGTTTCTCGGCTGGCTCTGTAAGCCAAATAGCAAATTTTCTGAGTGAGGAATGGCTGTCCTGAAGTCCAAGCTAATATTTGTTTGATAACGGCATCAGGATTGCTTACGGCACTCTCTAGTCCTTTAACTAATAGTTGGGCTGACTGCCGTTCAAAACCACGCAAATCTATAGCACGACCGATATTAAAAGGAGTTCGCTTTTTGTCAGCTATTAAATCGCTCGGCGCGGCTACTCCAAAAATTGCAAAACTAATGCGATTGTATGAAGGATTAATCGCTCGCTGATTGTAGCAAAACCGAATTAAGGCAAAAAAATCATCGACCGCGAAATCCAAACTGAGAATGCTATCGATTTCATCGATGAATATAAATATCTGCTCTTGAGGAAATTTGACCAGTAGGATATCTTCTATAAAATGGCTCAATCTTTGCAGAAACGAGACATCTTCTTCATCGCACCACCAGGTTTTAAAATTAACTTGTCCTAATAATTTGAAGCCGCGCCACAGTTCCCCAATCATGCCTTTATACCACTGTAGGGGAGTGATATTTTCGCTGCCGATGCGGGTCATGTCGATGGTGCTGCATTGAAATCCTTCAGCTTGCAATCGGTGCAAGGTGCGGACTAAGAGAGAAGATTTTCCCATTTGCCGCGAGTTGAGGACGTAACAAAATTCGCCAGCTTTTAATGCTTCGTAGAGTTCTGAATCGGCTGCTCTTACTACATAGGTAGGCGCATTATTGGCGAGACTGCCACCAATTTGGTATTGATAATTGTTCATCATTTTGAGCTAAGAGTTTCTGATTATTTAGCGCTCGCCCGCTCGATCGCACAAATGTCTATCCTCCTCTTTCACATCGGCATTGGTTTGCAGGTAATTCCGCACCCAATCGCATCCATACTGGAGAAAATCGAGCTGGAAAATTCGCTCTAAATTCCACACAATTGCTGTAGTATCCTGACTCGCTGAGGCGATGAAGTTCCCATCAGGGCTAAAGGTAACTCCGAACACCCCATCGCTATGTCTTTTTAAGGTTTCAAGTTCTTGACCATCGTACCTCCAAAGTTTAACAGTGCCGTCAAAACTTGCTGAAGCGAGAGTCTTGCCATCGGCGCTAAATGCCACTGAGAATACCCCATTTTTGTGTCCTTTTAAGGCTCTAATTTCTGTACCATCCAACCGCCAAAGTCTCACCGTGCTATCCATACCTGCTGAAGCGAGAGTCTTGCCGTCAGGGCTAAATGCCACTCCCGCCACCTGACGGCGATGGCTTGTTAAAGTGTGTAGAAGCTTGTAGCTGGACTTTCCAGAGGCGATCGCATTATCCCACTGCCAAAGTTTGACTGTGCCGTCCACACTACCAGAGGCAATCAGCTTTCCATCGGGACTAAATGCCACTCCGTTAATGTAATCGGTATGCCCTTTGAGGGTTGCCAATTGGGTGCCGTCAATCCTCCAAACTTTGACCGTTTTGTCCTCACCCACCGAGGCGAGTGACTGCCCCTCTGGATGGAAATCAACGGCGAAAACTCTACCTTGATGTCCGGTAAAAGTCTGGAGTAAAGTTCCGTCGAGTCGCCACAATCGAACAGTGCTGTCATAACCGCCTGTAGCAATTGTGTCTCCCTTTGGGCTGAAATCTACTCCGAAAACTTTATCAGCTTGTTTGGGGAAAGTGCGAATTAAGCTACCATCAAGCAGCCGCCAAAGTTTAACGGTATTGTCACGACTGGCGGTGGCAATTGTCTTACCATCAGGACTGAATTTTATGGTGTAAATTGATGCTTGATGTCCGTTAAGAGTCTTGAGCAAACTGTCATCAAGCTTCCATAGCATTATCGGGCCATCCCAACTCGATGAGGCAAAGATTTGCCCGTCAGGACTCCAAGCCAATCCAGAGACGACATCCTTGGCGACTAGCAGGGTTTTTACCAGAGTCCCGTCAAGCTGCCACAGTTTGACTGTTCTGTCTAGACTTGCCGAGGCAAGCAAACCATCTTGAGGGTTAAAAGCGATTTTGGTCACGGCATCGCTGTGTCCAGTTAGGGTTTTGACTAAAGTTCCATCAAGGTGCCAAAGTTTGACCGTTTTATCCGCACTCGCCGAGGCAATAAGATATTCTGAGGGGCTGTTGGCGTAGCCTGCGCTTGGCGAATAGGCAACATTCATAACTCTATCGGTATGTCCGGTGAGGGTTCGGATCGGTTTACCGTCTGTATTCCAGAGTTTGATGGTTCGATCTTTAGAAGCAGATGCAATAGTTTGACTGTCCGGGCTAAAGGCAACGCTGGTAACTTCATCTGTATGTCCGGTGAGAGTTCTGTGCAGTTTGCCGTCTGTACTCCAGAGTTTAATTGTTTTATCTTTAGAAGCGGAAGCAATAATCTGATTGTTAGGAGCGATCGCGACTTGTGTAACGTTATCGGTATGTCCTTTTAATGTCTGCCACAAGGTATAACTCTGCTTGATATTTGGTACATTTGTACTGTTTTTGCGCCAAAGTTTGACTGTTTTATCCCCAGAACCCGAAACAATTAGATCCCCTTTGGGGTTAAATACAACTCCCCAAACTGCATTGTTGTGCCCTTGAAGTATTCCTAGTTTTGTACCGTCTTTTTTCCAAAGATCGATCGTTTTATCGGCAGAAGCTGAGGCTATGAGTTCCCCATCAGGGCTGAATGTTATATCATTAACCACATTGTCATGCCCCGATAAATGATTATAGTCAACTGCTCCATAAACAGCTTGATGGAGGGCTTCTTTAACTGAGCGTTCGAGTTCTGGGTCTACACCACCTAACTTTTGCAGTTGTCGCTTTCCTCTGATTGCCTCTATGAATGCGTCTAATTTTTGATTTGAGGCGAATAGTGCTTCGGAAGATTTGGCGATCGCTTTGATCTCGCTGACAGCAGTTTGCCGATACTGAAAATACACCGCTAGCCCCAATGCACAGGCGATAATTAATGCTATACTTACTACAACAAGCAAAAATTTTTGCCGCCTAGAACTTTTTTTCTCTACAGCTAATCTTTTTTGTTCTTCTGTTAGTCTGGCTTGAATTTCTTTAGCCCGTTCTGCTTCCAATCCTACCTGCATTTCTCTTCGGTCTAATTCTTCAGAAGCGCCTAAAAACTGATAATCTAAGTCACTCAAACTGTATCGGCTCAATAAATAGAGGGAGCAGTTATTCTAGTTGCCAAGACAAGCCCAAGGGATGAAGAGAAGATTTTTCGCGAATAATAGTAG
>NZ_SRRZ01000165.1 GCF_013179805.1 Microcoleus asticus IPMA8
TCGGTACTTTGAACGGGCCTATCTTTTTTTACCACAAGTGGGTCAACGCCTTACCTTGTCTAGCTTCTAACGGGGTTGTCACCCCCCCAGAAGAAACCGGGTTTCTGCGATAATTTACGCATCCTTACCGAGATTTTGAAAAGAAACCAGGTTTCTAACTCCCACGCGCCCCAAAATCCAAGAAACTGGCTTTCTGCGATCGTCTTGGAATTCTCACGCCCGATTTAGTGAAGAAACCCGGTTTCTAACTCCCACGCTATCGTCCACCTTCAACTAAACCCAGCTAACCACAGCGGAAGCATCAACAGCAACCCGACAGAAGAGATGGCGATGCTGCTAGCTAACAAATCGCGATCGAGCTCGTAGACTTCTGCTAAAATAAGCACGGAAAGAGCTGTGGGTGTTCCCGACATCAACACCAACACCAACCTCGGATCGCCGCTAAATCCAAAATAACTAGCACCCAATCCGATCAGCACCGGCACAATTACCACTTTTAACAGCGACGGGATTAACGCTAGTTCAAAACTTTCCCATTTCTTAATAGACCTCAGCCGGATGCCAACCAGCAGTAAAGCACTGGCAATTACCACCCAAACTGCCGTGTGCAATCCCGATTCCACTGTCTGGGGCAGGGGGATATTTCTGGTTAAAAAACCAATTAAAAATGCCCACAGCGCGGGAACTGTTAGCACATCCCGGAGCTGAGTCCACCAGTGATTTTTTTGTTCGGAATTCCCGAAATAGCTAGCAATAAATACACCGAAACAGTAGGTTCCGATCACGTTGTTAGTGACGCTGTACAACACAGCCCAGTTGTTGTTATCGGTGCTGATGATAGAGGGGGTGATTGCTAATCCGACAAACCCCGTATTCCCTAACATCGCAGCTAGGATAAAACTCCCTTGGCTCGATCGCTTCAGGGAATTAAAATTTAATAATAATAAATTTACCAGAGAATTTTTGCCCTGAAAATAGGGCTTTTTCATGTGGGCCGCACTCAGCCTGCGCAATAATACCCAAGTCAGCCAAGCACAACTCGTACTCAGAAATAACACGAATATGGCGATCGCCGGCGTGAATCCCACAGCACCCGAAAAATCGCTTTGACGGGCTAAAACTAGTATTTGCAGCGGTATCCCAATCCAGAAAAGAAAGTAGCTCAGCAGCTTGGGAAAATTAACTGGGATGTACTGAAACAGCAGCAGTCCCAAGCCCGTCCAGATAACTAGAGGGGTATAAGCGTGAAATAAGGTTTCAACCATAAAAATTTAACTTGACAATTTGAAATGTCTTTATCTATTAATAGTAATGCTAAAGTCCGTTTGAGAAATGCGAATTCTCGTTAGCGGAACCCTCGAAGAGGATCGCACTTGCATCCTTTTTCGTCCTAGCCTGTTCGCAGCACTGCGGGCCCGAAAATTTCTGCCCCAATTCCCGCACCTTGTAGGGCAAAATTCTCAGACTCGCAGCCCCAAATGCTTGCAGCTTTTTACCTTCACATTCACAAAACCTTTTTGAATTTGACAAATGTGCGATCGAGTTATCTTGCCTTTTCCGAAGTGATGCCCAACGTTTTCGTGCCGTTTCGGTCGAACGGAAATACGGCCAGACTAAAGCTGCTGATGACTTGCACTCATTAATTCAATTTCAAAGCATTAACAGGGACTTCATCCCAAGAACTAACAGTGCGCAAGGTAGCAACCCAGCCCTGCTCTTTTTGCTCTGCCGTCAAATTCTTCTCAAAAGATTCGTGGCAATCCTTCGCTTGACTCTCATTGCAACAAGCAATACAAGAATAAAGAAGGCCCGACGGATCGATTTGCTCGTTTACCCAAATAATCACGATCTACTCTCTCAATCAAAATCTACTGTTATTTAAATTTTCCTATATTTTTGTCAATTAAGTAGGTCGGTATTAATTAAGCGGAGTGTGGCATTTTAGCTTAACAGGCAAGATGCCTGTTCCACACACAGGCAAGATGCCTGTTCCACACACAGGCAAGATGCCTGTTCCACACACAGGCAAGATGCCTGTTCCACAACAGATGAATTTTTTGTGGGGTGGGCTTCTAGCCCGCCCTGAATTGTTTCGATGCCAAAGTTGCCAAAGACTCGCCCGCAACCCGGCAAATCCGCCAGTCGGGCATTACATCAGCACCGATACCCTTGTAAAATCCGATCGCCAATTCATTCCAATCCAAAACGCTCCATTCCAAACGCCCGCAGCCCCTTTCTACTGTTAACTGCGCTAAATAAACTATTAAAGACTTGCCAATTCCCCGCCCTCGAAACTCAGGCAGCACAAACAAATCTTCCAAATAAATTCCCGGCTGAGTCAAAAAAGTAGAATAATTGTAAAAAAACAGCGCCCAGCCCACAACTCGACCTTCGCACTCGGCTAAAATCGCTTCCGCAAAAGGTCGATCGCCAAACAAATGATGCTCCAAATTAACGGCATTGCCAGTAACGGCATGAGATAATTTTTCGTACTCAGCTAAAGCTTTAATCAAATCAAACAGCACCGGCACGTCGGCGCGGGTAGCTGGGCGCAAAATTACCTCAGAAGACATAAATAAGTAAGTAGTACGCGACAATCAACAATTAAAAATACCACATCCAGACATTTTTAATTTTTAATTTTTAATTAAGCTTTTCCACCTTGAACCAGCATATTTACGGCGGTGTCGTAGTGCCCCTCACAATAATTTTAAGATTTTTCAAAATGCAAACTCAAATTTTTTTTCTTATTTCAACCAGCCCTTCAATCGTTCCGTCACTTGAGGGCGGCGCAGCTTTCGCATTGCCTTATTTTGAATTTGACGGACTCGTTCGCGCGACAAATTGAACAAACTGCTGACCTCTTCTAAAGTGTAAGGTTCGCCGGTCAGCAAACCGTAACGCATAGCAACAATCTCTTTTTCCCGCTCAGTCAAAATACTGTCCAACACCTCCAAAATATCTTGGCGCATCATCATCTCATTCATCTGAGCTTCGGGAGATTGCGTCGCGTTATCTTCGAGAACATCCAAAAGTTCCGAACTTTCTTCTGAGCCGATGCGGTGGTTGAGAGACAAAGATTGCCGACGTACTTGCTGGAGGTAGCGAAGCTGTTCGCAAGTAACTTGCATTTCTCTAGCAAGTTCAGTTTCAGTTGGATTGCGTTGAAGAGAACGCTTCAACTCTCGATAAACTTTTTTGAGTTTATTTAACTGTTCGACAATGTGAACAGGCAAGCGAATCGTCCGCCCTTGATTGGCAATTGTCCGGGTAATTCCTTGGCGAATCCACCAATAGGCATAAGTAGAAAACTTGTAGCCCTTCTCCGGATCGAACTTTTCGGCTGCCCGATTCAAACCCAAAGCTCCTTCCTGAATTAAATCGAGAAAAGGCACGCCCCGATTAAGATAGCGTTTGGCAATCGAAACCACCAAGCGCAAATTCGAGCTGATCATTTTCCGTTTCGCCGACTGACACTGGTGGCGAAGCTGTTGCAGTTGAGTTTCGCTTATCCCCAAAGCCGCTGCGAGTTCAGCTTTTGTCGGCACTCTGTCCAATTCCTGCTGCAAACGCTGTTCTACTTCATCCAGGGCTACCAATTCTTGAACGCGGCGCGCCAACTCTACTTCTTCGGCTGCTGTCAGTAGAGGATACCGAGCCATTTCCTTGAACAAAGCTCCCACTGGATCGTCGGCAGACCAGTTGTTGTATGCTGACGACCGAGTTACGGTCGGACGATCGATCTCGGTGTCTTCATCTTCTGCGATCGGGAGTGAGGCTTCGGGTGCCACCGCAAAACTGCCTAGGTCAGATTCTGGCATATGGTGCTTGGTGTCGGTGGGATGATTTGAAATGTCTGCCTTCACTTTAACCAATTTAACCGGAAATTTCCGAAATCCATCTAGAAGCCGGTGAGTGATTTTAGTGGCTGATATCTGTTCGCCCCAATTTTAGTATCTGTTCGCCCCAATTTTAGGCCTTTTTATTTAGTTCGAGCCAGTAAAGGAGCTGCCTGCAATAATTGCTGAGTGTAAGGGTGCTGCGGATTAGTAAAAATATCCCTAGTCTTACCGATTTCAACAATTTTTCCAGCATTCATTACCGCAATACGATCGCAAAAAAATCTCGCCACCCACAAATCGTGCGTAATAAACAGATAAGTCAAATTAAATTCCTGCTTCAACTCCAACATCAGCTCTAAAACTTGAGTCTGCACGCTGGCATCCAGCATACTCACGGGTTCGTCGCAAATTATCAGTTGCGGTCGAGTAATTAAAGCGCGGGCGATCGAAACTCGCTGCTGTTGTCCTCCCGACAATTCCCCCGGATAGCGACGAAAGAAATCCTCCCCTGGACTTAAACCCACCCGCTCTAACATTTGGATTACTTCTTTTTTAGCTTCGCGCGCATTAGCTAATTTGTGAATAAACAAAGGGTCAGCAATACTTTGCCCGACAGTCATCATCGGGTTCAGGCAAGCATGGGGGTCTTGAAATATCATTTGCATTTCGCGGCGGTGCTGCCTCACAGCATCGCGACCCAGGGCAGTTATATCTATCCCTTGAAATTCAACTTTGCCGCCAGTCGCAGTTATTAGCTGCAAAATCGTGCGTGACAAGGTACTTTTGCCGCAGCCGGACTCCCCCACCAGCCCTAGGATTTCTCCCCGTTGTAGCTCTAAACTAACACCGTCTACTGCTTTAATTACCTGGCGATTCCTAGCAAATAACTGATCTAATAAATTGCTTTCTAAATTGTAGTGCTGCTGCAAATCCGTCACTGTCAAAAGAGGAGAATTTGTTAAGTTGGCAGTAACGACTTCAGTCCTGATTTCCTCGAATGCTAACCCTTTGTCCGAATCAGCTTGAATGTGCAAAGCTGCTTTGAGGAGCGATCGAGTATATTCGTGCTGAGGCTGTTCAAAAACGTTTTTCACCGGCCCTGTTTCTACGACTTTGCCGCCGTACATCACCGCAATGCGATCGCAATACTCAGCCACCATCGCCAAATCGTGAGAAATCAACAAAATAGCCGTTCCCCGTTCCGCGCAAAGTCTGGTTAATTCTTGCAAAATCTGGGCGGCGACAGTTACGTCCAAACTTGTAGTCGGTTCGTCCGCCACAATTAATTTAGGATCGAGCAAAAGAGCCAAAGCAATTGCTACTCTTTGCCGCATTCCGCCGCTAAATTCGTGGGGAAATTGCGACCAGCGAGACGCCGGAATTTTTACAGCTTCCAAAATGTCGATCGCCCGTTTCTTAGCTTGCTTGCGATCCAAATTCGGTATGTGAGCTTGCAAAGTCTCGATGCAGTGTTCCCCGACAGTCATCAAAGGATCGAGACGAGTCATCGGATCTTGAAAAATCAATGCCACAGCTTCGCCCCGAAACCGTCTCAGCCGCGAAGCATTCATGTCAAACACCGACTCTCCAGCAAAACTAACTCGCCCCTCAATCAGCGTTGAATCCGGCAGCAACCGCATCGCCGCCCTTCCCAAAGTTGACTTACCGCACCCAGACTCCCCAACTAATCCGAGCTTTTCCCCCGGTTTCAGCGTCAGGGAAACGCCGTCAACGGCCCAACCGGATTGGCCCCGCCGCTGAGGATAAGCTACTCGCAGATTGTCAACTGAAAATAGAGAAGAGTCATTAGTCATTAGTCATTAGTCCTTAGTCTGTTGTCTGTTGTCTGTTGTCTGTTGTCTGTTGACTGTTGACTGTTAACTGTTGACTGTTGACTGTTGACTGTTGTTATTTATTATTTATCAATATACTGGCGGTTAGTTGTTAGTTATTAGTATTGTTCAGGACTTATTAGTTATTGGCAAGAAACCGATATGCTGTTTGTAAATACCAATAGAAATTGCTACAAACAAAGATTTTATCACTACATCATTAACCGACCAACCGCTTACTAACAACAGTCAACAGTCAACCGTCAACAGTCAACTGTCAACAGCCAACTGACTAAATTTCCCTTCGCTTCAACTCAGCTCTCCGCAGTATGTAAGTAGCCGCACAATCTGCGTGAGGATGGTCTGCTAAAACTTCCGCGAGTTCCAACACATATCCGGCGATATCCGGCCCCAGCTTCTCAGTAAGCACTTGACGTTCCCGAGAGGCGAGTTCTTGCACGCGGGCCTTAGCTTGCCAATTGGGAGAAAACATCTTGTCAATCTCGGTGTGGAATCCCAGACTTTCGAGAATGTCCCACTCGCCGTTATCGCACCAAATGCCCCCGCACAACATACAGCGCTCTATGTAAAAGGGCACTCTGCTGAAGGGAACTTTCGCCCGCGACAGATAGTGACCGTCTTCGGGACACAGCGCTGCTTTGCTGTCGTAGGGAGACGGCGTGAATTCTATGCCGAGAGTGCCTGCCGCCTCTGGCTTCTGGGATTTGTTGTACCACTGGCTCTGCTCTTTCTGCCAAGCTTCGTATTCTCTGCCTGGAATCCAGATACCGTAACAGTTTGGACACCACTGCACCGACATACTGCCGGCTAAGGTGCCGCCTTCTAAGTTGGGATGTTTACATTTTGGACATTCCACCGCTTTATTTCTCCTTGCCTTCTCAATTCCCTGTTAATTCAATTATTAATTCTGTATCTGGGCGGGCCCTGAAGAACCAGAATTTTTTTGCAGCAGCGCGCCGCAGTAGCCAATTAGCGTGTTGAGCCGCGCGATCGCCGCAGTTTGCCTCGCCTCTGCTGTCGCTGGCTGGCGCGACGCTTGCAAAAACGTGACATCTGTCCCCAATAACCGCAGTTGCTTGTGAATTTCAGTCAAATAGGACTGCTCTGGGGGTGTGTCTGAGGCGTCTAACTCATCGCTTTCGGCTCTCATAATTTGGTTTCCGAAAAATTGTTGCACTTTTCTGTATTCGATCGCCAGCGCTGCCCGATCCAGATTATCCTGTGCAGCAGTTCTTTGTAGTTGTTCTAGTGCTTGCTGTAATTCTTGGTAGCACTGGCGGCGGTCTTCGGACAATATCATGATTTTGTAAACAAATTTGTATTTATAATCAAAGTAGATTCTTGCTTAAGGTTTGCTCGTATTAAGGGAAGCCGTGCGTTTTTGCAGCAATTCCCTGTTTTTTGAGAACTTTTTCTGATAGAGTTCCCTGACTAAACCCTTCTGGCTCATGCTTTTAGTTTAGCGTTGCCTGTGAATGCCGATCGCCAGCTACCTCAACTGCTACCGCCAAAATATGCTTATTTTACCCGATCGACAGACCGTGGTGGCAGTGGTATCACTATATTTTCCTACCTGAGAGGGGGGCGACTCGGAATTAGATAGGTATAGTTAACACAAAAATCGACTATTTTTTTGAATTGCAAATTGTGGCATTCAATTAGTTTAGTATAGCTAAACACATAATTTCGGCAATTCAACCGAAAGCCGGCTTTTAACCATTTGTATTTCTAAGTTTTAAAGGTGTACCTCATGAACGCGAACACTCTGACTCCCTCTCATTCCATCGATCCTGCTGTAGTTCCCGATTGGCTGCAAGAATGCATGAATGCTCCATCGCAGCCTGATGCTGGCCCTAACCCGAATTGCTCGACTGACAACAGCTTAATTTGTCGGGCTTTTGAATTTGCCCGCGACTTGCACGAAGGACAGTACCGCAAATCTGGAGAACCTTACATTTGCCATCCGGTAGCTGTCGCTGGAATACTCCGGTATATGGGCGGCAACAACGTCATGATTGCCGCCGGCTTCCTCCACGACATTGTTGAAGATACAGATATTACTCTCGAAGAAATAGAACAGCGGTTCGGCGCGGAAGTGCGACAGTTGGTTGAAGGTGTCACCAAGCTTTCTAAGTTTAACTTTTCCAGCAAAACAGAGCGCCTTGCTGAAAATTTCCGCCGAATGTTCCTAGCAATGGCTAAAGATATTCGCGTCATTGTTGTCAAACTGGCAGACAGGCTGCACAACATGAGGACTTTGGAGCATTTGTCCGAGGAAAAGCAGCGCAGTATTGCTCTAGAAACCCGAGAGATTTTTGCTCCCCTGGCGAACCGTTTGGGTATCGGGCGCTTTAAGTGGGAATTGGAAGATTTAGCGTTTAAATACCTGGAACCCGAAGCTTACCGCGAAATTCAGGAATTGGTGGCCGAGAAGCGGGCCGATCGAGAAACTCAACTCGCAGAAGTCACAGATAGTTTGCGAGAAAGGCTTGACAATTTAGGCATTAAATGCTATGAAGTCAGCGGCCGTCCCAAACATTTGTACGGGATTTATGGGAAGATGCAGCGCCGCCAAAAAGGGTTTAAGCAAGTGTACGATATTGCTGCGGTGCGGATCATAGTAGAAAGCAATGATGACTGTTATCGTGCTTTGGCGATCGTCCACGATTCTTTCCGCCCGATTCCCGGCCGATTTAAAGATTATATCGGTTTACCAAAAGCGAATCGCTATCAATCTTTGCACACCGGAGTAATCGGAACCAGCGGCCGCCCCATCGAAGTGCAAATTCGCACCGTAGCAATGCACCACATTGCAGAATACGGCATTGCCGCGCACTGGAAATACAAAGAAACTGGCGGTTCTAACACAACAGTCACCGGCGATGACGAAAAATTTACTTGGCTGCGGCAACTCCTAGAATGGCAAAGCGACCTCAAAGACGATCAGGAATATTTACAAAGCATTAAGGACAACTTATTCGACGAAGATATTTACGTTTTTACTCCTAACGGAGACGTGATTGCTCTCAATAGCGGGTCAACTCCCGTAGATTTTGCTTACCGCATTCACACAGAAATTGGCAATCGCTGCACCGGTGCCAGAGTCAACGGGCGAATGGTAACACTAGATAAGGTTTTAAAGAACGGCGATATTGTAGAAATCTTGACCCAAAAAAATGGTCATCCGAGTTCCGACTGGCTGAATTTTGTCAAGACAAACGGAGCAAAAAACAGAATTCGTCAGTGGTTGAAGCGATCGCACCGAGATGAAAACCTCGCTCGCGGGCGCGAATTGCTGGAAAAAGAATTAGGTAAAAACGGCTTGGAATCTTTGCTGAAATCTGAACCCATGCAGTCTGTGGCTCAGCGCTGCAACTACCACAGCGTCGAAGATTTAATCGCCGGTTTGGGCTACGGCGAAGTTACCCTAAATCTCGTAGTAAATCGACTGCGAGATTTAGTAAAAGTGCAGCAAAAAATTGAAGCTGCTCCCGGAGGAGGACAGGAATTGCCCCAGCTAATACCTGCATCGACGACACCGAAACCAGTACCGAGTTCGTCTCCGAGCAAATCGCCGATCGCAGGTGTAGAGGGCTTGCTGTACCATTTATCCGGCTGTTGTTGTCCGATTCCCGGGGAAGCAATTATTGGAGTTGTGACTCGCACTCGCGGAATTTCGATTCACCGGCAAGGGTGTTCAAATGTTGAGAGTGTACCTGGGGATCGGTTAGTTCCTGTGAGTTGGAATTCTAGCGAGCGCAATGGTAGCCGTCCGAATACTTATGCAGTTAACATTCAAATTGAGGCGCTCGATCGAGTCGGAGTTCTAAACGATGTATTGTCGCATTTGAAGGACAACAAAGTAAACGTTCGCAGCGCTCAAGTAAAAACCTATCCCGGTTTGCCCGCATTAATTGACTTGTGCATGGATATTGAGGATAAGGAACAGTTCGAGCGGACTTGTATGCAAATTAAAAAGATGAGCGATATTTTGAATTTGCGCAGGCTGAGTGAAGGGACTTAAGTAAGGGAGGACACGGCAATGCCGTTTCCCTACCCTAAAATAATCGTAGCTTGCGGGGCGGAACGCCCGGAGTGATCGCACCAGATGTAACTATCGCCCGATTAATTGTAGGGAAGCGGCACTGCCGTTTCCTGACTGTGGATAATATTAATTCCGATGCCACCGGATTTGATATTACCACTCGCTGACAAGAGGTTAAGCCCCCATGAAATTTAAACTGTTTTCACAGGTAGCATTGCGAGAAGACATCCCTAAGTACGGTCTAAAAAAAGGTGCTACAGCAACTATTGTCGAACACTACCAGATGCCTGAAGGTGAAGAAGATGGTTATAGCTTAGATGGTTTCAAGGTCGAAGCAATTACGGTTGAAGTTGCAGAGTCGCAGATAGAAGCAATAAAAGCTGCTGTTTTGCAACTTGGAAAATATTGATTACCATTCGCCTTCCACCATCTTGCGATGAGAGCGACTCATCTTGCGAAGCAAAAATTGTTCTTCTTCAGAGAGAGGTGCTTCGCAAGCAGCATTAATTTTTTCTAACAATTGTTGATTTTCGCGGCGGCGGATAAATTCTTCAAGCGCTATTTCGATCAAAAAACTCTGCGAAATTTCCATTTCGCCAGCTAATGTTTCGGCTTGTTCAAATAAAGATGCTGGCAATGAGATAGCAGTTTTGACAGTTGTCATAGCTTTATACCTTCATTTATTTATATGAGTATAGCTAACCACAATACGGTTCCGCAAACAACCAGAGCAATGAAACCCTTTATTTCGCCGGAGTTACTGGCTTTGAGTCGCCCAACTTTTGCTGCAAAAACTCCCGCGCCACTTGTCCCGCTTCCTGCTGTTCCCCGTCAACTTGATAGTTTAGTTTACGCATATCTTCCTCGGAGATTTTGCCGCCCAATTCTGCGATTACAGGGCGCAATTCCGGGTATTTTTCCAAAATTTGCGATCGCACAACCGGAACTGCTTCGTAGGGCGGGAAATAGTTTTTATCATCTTTCAGCACTACTAAACCCAAACTTTGAATCAAACCGTCCGTCGTATTACCAGCAATCACATCTACTTGTTTTTGTTGCAGCGCTTCATAAAGCAATCCTAACAGCAATTCCTTCGGTTGTTCTCGAAATTTAATCCCGTAAGTTTTAGCCAATCCGGTCAATCCATCTTCTCTCTCGTTAAATTCTGGGCCGAAACCAGCGCGCAATTTTGGTGCAGCTTTGCCTAGTTGCGAGAGAGTTTGTAAATTGAGTGTTTTAGCCTGATCTCCCCGCACAATAATCGCAAAACTGTTATTAAATCCCAGCGGTTCCGTCCATTCTGCTTTAAACTGTTTGGGATATTCTTGTTTGAGGTAATCGAGGACTTTTTTGGGGTCAGAAATGGGCTTTTGTTTAAGTATGTTGGCGTAAGCAGTACCCGTGTATTCGACGTATAAGTCGATTTTACCTGCTGTTAGGGATTGATGGCAAAGCGAACCTCCGAGATTCTGTTCTTGTTCTACTTTAATATCTGTTTTAGCTTCGATGTGCTGTGCTAAAATTTCTGCGAGAATGGCTTGTTCGGTAAAGTCTTTCGAGCAGATGACAACTTGCTTTTGGGGCTTAGAGGTACATCCTGCTACTGCAAACAAACAAAGCAGCCAGCAGGAATAGAAAAAAAAATCGTTCTTAGATATTTTCATAAGCGAACTCCGTTGTCAGTTCCACAATTATTAGCTTCTAATTTATAGCATTTCTCAATGATTTGTAAAGCCAAGAACCCTGACTTATTGAAGAAGTCGGGGATCTAACACCGATCGCACTTTACCCAAGTTCCGTTTTCCTGTTGTAACATTTATTGATAGACATGGAGGACTAAATATGGTAATCAGAGTCAGCGATATTATCCAGCAGCAGCGGCAATTTTTTGCGACTGGGAAAACTAAAGATGTGGATTTCCGGATCGAACAACTCAAGAATCTCAAAAGTGCGATCGCTTCCAATCAATCACGAATTGTGGATGCTGTCAACGCTGATTTGAACAAGCCGGAGTACGAGGCTTATTTTGAACTTGCTACGATCGCAGACATTAATTATGCCATCAAAAACGTTAAATCGTGGGTAAAGCCGAAAAAAGTGCCTACTTCGATCGAGCAATTTCCAGCATCGGCCCGCATTTACCCAGAACCTTTGGGCGTAGTTTTAATCATCGGGCCTTGGAATTACCCATTTCAGCTAATGATATCACCTTTAGTCGGGGCGATCGCCGCAGGCAACTGCGCCATCCTCAAACCTTCAGAAGTCGCCTCGCACACGTCGGCAGTTGTCGCCGACTTGATTACCAAAACCTTCGATCCCGCTTATGTAGCCGCCGTCGAAGGAGGAGTCGAAACCAGTCAACAATTATTAGCGGAAAAATTCGACCATATCTTCTTTACCGGAGGCACAAAAGTCGGTAAAATAGTGATGCAAGCCGCCGCCAAACACCTCACACCTGTCACATTAGAATTAGGCGGCAAAAGTCCTTGCATTGTAGACTCAGATATTCAACTTGAATACACTGCTAAACGCATTGCCTGGGGCAAATTTATCAATGCCGGTCAAACTTGTATCGCTCCCGATTACCTGTTAGTTGATAAAAAAGTTAAACCGGATTTGATGCAGGCAATTAAAACAGCAATTCACGGATTTTACGGCGACGACCCGCAGAAAAGTCCCGACTATTCCCGAATCATCAATCAGCATCATTTAGGACGTTTGGCAGAGTTTATCAAAGACGGAGAAGTTGTCGTCGGCGGTCAAACAAACCCGGAAGATAAATATATTGCACCGACGGTTCTAGACAAGGTTTCCTGGGATGCGCCTGTGATGAAAGATGAGATTTTCGGGCCGATTTTGCCAGTTTTGGAGTATGATGATTTCGGAGAGGCGATCGCCCAAATCAACGCCCGTCCCAAACCCCTAGCTTTGTATTTCTTCTCGAAGGATAAAGAGAAACAAGAGCGAGTTTTGCGGGAAACTTCTTCGGGGGGAGTTTGTCTCAACGACACGGTTATGCAAGTCGGAGTAACAACTTTACCTTTTGGCGGAGTTGGCGACAGCGGCATCGGCACCTATCACGGCAAAGCAAGTTTTGACACCTTTTCGCATCAAAAAAGCGTGCTGCAAAAGTCATTTTTACTTGACTTAAAATGGCGCTACGCTCCCTATCTAGGTAAGTTGGATTTGATTAAGAAAGTTATCGGTTGATATTGCCTAAGCACCAGATTCCCCCTCACCCCCCAGGGCTGTTTCTTTCTCCCGAAGTCCGGCAGGTTTCAACCCCTGCCGGACTGAATGTTTGACGTGTTTGTTGTTAGCAAAGATCGCCTCCTTCAATCCGATATCCCTGTTCTAATCGGTGCTGTGCCATTCTCGATCGATTCTCTCCAAATCCTTGGCGGCTCCCAATTGTTGAAAAATTTGATGTGCTGTATCGTAATGTTGTTGAGCAACTTCTGTGTTGCCGCGCTTTCGCTCAAGGCGTGCTAAATCGTAGTTAGCTTTGGCAATATGCCAAGTCATCCCCAGTTTTTGCATTTTTTCTAAAGCTTCTGTTAACAGTTGTTCTGCTGTATCTAGATTGCCTCTACGGAGTTCATTTTCTCCCAGACAGCCGATCGACATTGCTATCCCTTGGCGATCGCCCAATTCTGTTCTCAATGCCAAAGATTGCCGGTAGAGTTTCTCAGCTTCATCCCAATTGCCGCGACATTGCTCTATATATCCCAACGATGCCCAACAAGATGCCATCCCTTCGCGATCGCCCAATTCTGTACTCAATGCCAAAGATTGCCGGAAGAGTTTCTCTGCTTCATTCCAATTGCCGCGTTTTCGCTCGATATTTCCCAACAATACCCAAGAATATGCCATGCCCCAGCGATCGCCCAATTCTGTACTCAATGCCAAAGATTGCCGATAGAGTTTCTCAGCTTCATCCCAATTGCCGCGTTTTCGCTCGATATCTCCCAAAAATACCCAAGAAGTTGCCATGCCCGAGCGATTGCCCAATTCTGTTCTCAATGCCAAAGATTGGCGGTAGAGTTTCTCAGCTTCATCCCAATTGCCGCGATTTCGCTCGATATCTCCCAACATCCCTAATGAATTAGCAATGCTGCTCTGATTATTTTCTTTTTCTGCGATGGCTAGCGCATCTT
>NZ_SRRZ01000166.1 GCF_013179805.1 Microcoleus asticus IPMA8
AATTCAGCAACGCCAGAATTAGTATTAGTTCCTATTTATTATTTAATCCCCTTTTTATTGATGTGTGACAGTTGTGGGTGCGGAATGTGGGCTATAAGAACTTGTCGGGTTAACAAAGCCAACCCGAAATCTGAGCCCTAAAATTTTGTCTGTATTCCAGTTAAGTAGTGCGATCGCTTTCGCTATTCGTCGGTTGGACTGCCATCATGTAGATTGGCATATTTGCTGCTGTCGTTGAGATACTACTTTGGGGGGCAGCAACTAAATTAGCTGGATTCAAAGAAAATAATCCCCCAGTATTAGCTACTGAAGCAGTTGGATTTGTGGGTTGAACCGTTGTCATCTGCGTTGATTGAGATACAAGCGCCCCGCCAACGATCGCGGCGAAATATAATGGCACCACAGGAATTAACTGACCCGTTTCCTCTACTTTCGCTTCGCTGGAAACACAAATAATTTGGGTAAGGATTTCCGCGAATCCTCCCAAAGCATCTTTGTCAGTAAAACCCCGTCCACCCGTCTCTTGTGCTACGCGGGCGAACTCAGCCGCCGTTTTATCTCGCCCCTTGCTCTTAGACGTTCCAAAATAAGTATGGACGATCGCTCCGGCACTTTTGGCTTTTTCAATCGCTCGATTAGCTGCCTCGATATCCTCTTGTTCGGTATCGTCACCACCTTCAAGAGCTTCGTCACTTAAATAAAAAATTGCACGGGATGCACCATCTCGCCAATTAAAGTGTGCGGAGATATCCTCAATAGCTCTAGCTCCGTCCTCTTGCGCTCCGCCACCAGGAATCTCGCCGCGCTTGCGACCTCTTATTTCTGTTTCAGCAACTCCGCAACTATTAATTAAATATGCCCGCAAAGTTTGCTGAAAATTGGTATTTTTCCAAGTTCCTTCCAGCCCAAACCACTCAACTCGCAAATCGCTCGGACAGCTTGAACTAGCGTTTTTTATAGCAGCTTCTGCGGCATTGCTCAGGCCTTCAGCTTCGTCTTTCATTGAAACGCTAGTATCGATGACTATCACCAAGTCAACCGACTTGTTTTGAGGAGTAGAACTCGTGCTTGACTGGGTGCTAGTTGCTGAAAAACCAACTAAATGCTGCGCTTGTACGAAGTAAACAGGGATAACGGGAACGAGTTGAGGGGTAGTATCTCTATTTCTAGTCGAGCAAATAACCGTTTTCAGAATCTCAGCAAAACCACCAATAGCATTTTGATTTCTAAAACCGTGTCCGCCTGTCTCTTGTGCTAGGCGGACGTACTCAGCCGCCGTTTTGTCTTGTCCTTGGCTTTTAGATGTTCCGAAATAAGTATGGACGACAACTCCGGCATTTCTAGCTTTTTCAATGGCGCGATTAGCTGCCGCGATATCCTCTTCTTCGGTATCGCCACCACCTTCTAAAGCTTCGTCACCTAAATAAAAAATGGAACGGGTGGCACCATCTCGCCAATTAAAGTGAGTGGAAATATCTTCGATAGCTCTCGCTCCGTCTTCTTGTGCGCCGTTTGCGGGAACCTCGCCGCGCTTGCGACCTCGTAATTCTGTTTCATCGACTCCGCAAGTAGTAACTAGATATTCCCGTAAAATTTGCTGAAAGTTGGTATTGTCCCAAGTTCCTTCAATGCCAAACCACTCAATTCGTAAATCGCAGGGACAGCTAAAAGAAGCCTTTTTTATACCAGCTTCTGTGGCGTGGTTAAGAATGTCGATTTTATCTTTCATTGAGGGGCTGGTGTCGATGACAATTACTACATCGACGAGGGTAGCCTCTTTTTCAGGGCGAGTGATTGAA
This sequence comes from Microcoleus asticus IPMA8, assembly GCF_013179805.1. Lineage (GTDB taxonomy): Bacteria > Cyanobacteriota > Cyanobacteriia > Cyanobacteriales > Microcoleaceae > Microcoleus > Microcoleus asticus. Next base: position 1,800 of record NZ_SRRZ01000166.1, read on the forward strand.
GCCATGATTTTTTGTTCTCTAAATAAGTCTTTTTTAACTTTCTGAAAAATCTCACTTATTCGCTAAGACCAAATCCGACCCCGGCGGAATGGCTTCGGTTCTTTTTCTGAAGCTTTTTGATTTTTGAGCATTTCCTCCCACCAAAAGCCATTATTTTTAAGTCCGGTGGCTAACAAATGTTGTTTGGCATCTTCAAGTTTATTGGCTGCTTCTGAGGCATTTATTGCTTGAGATTCCAGCCCCTCTGTAGTTGCTTCTTTTGGCTGGTTTTTCTCGGAATTTTTAGCCATAGTACCTAATTCTCCACTTTCTGTTAACTATTACTACTCATGCAGAACATTACAGACACCTGCATCCACTGGAAGACTTAAGTTGTTGATAACTTCTGTAGGCAAATGCTGCTGGGTCGTTAAAGTTTGCTCCGTACAATAAATCCATGCGAATGCGGACTAAATCTTCTACGGTTCCGTGAATGACATCTACTGCCCGATAAGGATGGATAATATCGGGTCTTTTGACAGGGGGAGAAAGTTTGGGTAATCTCATTTTTTCCTCTCTAAGCTAATCAGAATGCAAGTCCGTAGGTTGGGTTAAAACAAGTAAAACTAAATACTTATTGAAACTTAGTTTTGGGTGAAGATCAGCACAACCCAACCTATTCAAAAAGAAGCATTAATCGTGCAATTAAGGTGTAGACCAAGAACGCACATCGCCCAAGGTAACGGGAATGAGATCGCTTACATCTATAGTAAAGCGGTATACCCTCTTAGCACGGCGACTATTTTCTGGATCGAAAAATTTTAGTTTCACATCCCAACCATCGCTATCGGGGCGGCAGAAGGGACTTTTTTCTACTGTAATACTATCGAGTTCCATGCCTTCTGCTACAGCTTGGGCAAATGTGGAAGCAGCTTGAAAAGCGTTGGTAGCGGCAAAATTTAGTGCTCTGTCTTGAGATGTGGTGCCTAAGTTCCGCAAGTCATAATAAATCCGGTTGAGAAAGCTGCTGAGGGTGCGACGGATGGCATCTTCTTGCGCGTCTGTGGCTGTAGCTCGTACAGTATTTATCGCGGCATTAACTAAGTTGTTGACTTTCCAGCCGTAGAGTCCGCGAATGTTGTAAAGTTCAATTACGGGAACGACTTGTCCGGAAAATAGCTTGACGCTGCGCCCGGGTAAAACGCCAGGGATGCTGACTCGTTCGACGTATTCTGCGTTATCCTCTGGTTGGATTTGTCCGGCAAGTAGTTGTTGCAATACTGCATAGGCATCTCTAGCAAAACCGCCTACTGGTTCAATAGCATAAATTGGAGTTAATTCTAAGTTCAGCGTCCAAATTAAAGCTTTAGCTTCCGAAAGAGTGTCTGCTAAATAATCCACCATCTGCCGCGCATCGTAGGGGTTGGCGGGGAGCGCTGTGTTGTCTATTGTAGCTCCTGGCATCAGTTGCTTAAAGGAGTCGCGCCTTGCTTCTGAACCGAAGTCATAACCAAGGGTTCCCAAAGCGTAAACCAAGTTCGCATCGGCTAGCTCGCTTGGGGCTTGGCTGGCGGTAACGTAATTAGAGGCACGATTTGACATGGCAACCTGTCTTGGGGTAGATGAATTAGTAAATGCGGGTGGATTAGAAGTAGGTATGGGTGCGGGAGTTGCAGCAACAACTTCAGCAGGTTCGATTATCAAAACTTCTTCTGGAATTTGGCTATTAGGTAGGGCATCACTGGTTTGGGGGCTGCCACAGCCACAACCAGAGGCGGCAACTGTTTCTAATTCTTCTGACACGGTTTCTCCTATCAGGTATTGCAAAGCACCAGAAATATTTAATTTGCCAACTAAACAGCGACGGCTATCATCAATTTCGGTTGGCGAACAGGGTATGGCAGTCTCTAGTAAGGCTGTCCTGACTTTTTGGGGATTGGGTTTTTCTCCCCGTTGCAATTGCAGACTCAGAAGTAAGGCCGCAACTCCGCTGACGATGGGAGTAGCAAAGCTGGTGCCACTGAGTTGGATTGTACCGCCTCCTGGTTTGGCTCCTAAAATGTTTTCTCCTGGAGCGAGGATGCCTTGGTTTTGGTAAGTTTCTCCCCAGTTACTAAAGTCGATGGGTTTTTCCTGTTCATCCATTGCACCTACTGCTAGCACAGTTGGCATAGCGGCGGGAACGTGCAAGCATTCGCAACCATCATTTCCAGCAGCGGCAACTATTAAAACGTTACGTTCATTGCACAGACGCACGGCTTTTTCCAGCCAACCTTCGGCTTCCCCAAAGTCGGTGAGTTGTCCGCCACTTATATTAATAATGTGCGCCCCAGCATTGATGGCTTGTTCAATGGCGCGGGATAAGTCGAGTTGCGATAGCTTCAGTCGTTCATCTGCAAAGACGGGAACGATTAAACCGCGACATTTTGGTGCAATTCCTTGCACGGGAGAACCAGGTTGACCAAAAATAATACTGGCAACGTGGGTGCCGTGAGCGGACATGGAACCATCGGCGCTAGCTTCCCCTGCAACTAGGGTAGGCAGTCGCGTTAGGTTTGCCCCTGTAAAACAAGGGTGATTTTGGTCAACTACCCCATCTAGGACGGCGATGCAAATGGTGGAGTCGCCCTTAGTGCTTGCCCATAGTTGTTGTATTCCTGGGATTTGTTTGAGTTTGGGCATTTATTTAAATAATGCTAAACTGCTTGGGCAATCAAGTTATAGATATTACTATGAAAGGCGATATTCTCCTGCTTTTTCATAAAACTTAAAGAAAATTCTTTACTATTCGTTATTTTCCTATTTTTTCTAAAAAAATTGCGGCCTGTTTATTAGGAAATTGCTTGACAAAAGTATTGTTTCTAGTTATGTTGCCTTTAAAGTTCATTCCCAAGAGTTTGCAATAGCTTCCAGGGCTGCGGTAGGCGCAGTCATGCAGCGTGCGATCGCCCCTCAACTAAATCTGTTCAGCGATCGCCTATTTCATCCAAATCGTCTCTCCCGCTAAAAAAGTTTTAGTGCGTCAACCCCTCTACAAATGACACACAACCAGCTTCTTCCACAACAGAAGAAAAAACCACAAAAAGCAGCAAAGGAGAAAAGAAAAATGGACAACAAAAACTTGATGCCCCAGCAGGCACAACCCATTAACCGGCTCACAACTGGACAACTGCCCGGCGAACTAGCAGAACTTTCCGAAGAAGCCTTGCAACTGCATGGTGACGGTGACGACAGTACATCAGTACTAGCTTTAGCAGCTAATAGTGATTTAGGCGGGCAGATTTGTTGGAGTTGGGTGTGCTCTTATGACGGAGAAGACGCAGAATAGGTTCCCACTCAAGCTGCATCTGTTAATTTCCTCAAAAATGCCTTTTCTCCTTTAGTGGAGCCTGATTCGCCCTCCGGAATTGCTCGGCAACTGCCCTGACTTCGGGGGGTTTCGGATACCTGGCACCTGCCGAGGAATGTGGAAAGGACAGGGGGAGAAGAGGGTGGAGTAGAGTTCCTAGTTCCTTTTTCGTCGTTGCCTCCTTGGAGGTTTAAGCCAGCTAGGAGTTTATTTCCCCAAGGGCACTTTCTGGCTGGCTTACTTTTCGGTTGGTAGCGGTTACAAAATCCTTGCTAACGAAAGGTTGTAGTTATTATTGACTTTAAAGTTCATTCCCAAGAGTTGGCAATAGCTTCCAGGGCGGCGGTAGGCGCAGTCATGCAGCGTGCGATCGCGCTTCGCAAGTCAGTCGGTAATCGCCCCTCTCGATACACCAACAGCGAATCGCCCACATACAGTCTTCTTTCAGAAAGAGGCGGTCAGTCCCACCGACTGAGCATTAGCTCGACAACGGGACAAAAACACAAACTACAAAAGGAAAAAAACTCTCATGGATAAGAAAAACTTGATGCCTCAAGCGGCACAACCTGTCAACCGCATCACCACCGGACAACTGCCGGACGTACTGGCTGAACTGTCGGAAGAAGCCCTGTCCCAACGGGGAGAGGATGCCTCAAGTAGTGCATCAGTAATACCTGCATGTGGGCATAGTGACGGTTATTCCGGTGGTTATGCTACGCCAAATTGCTGTGCGTGTTCTTATGGCGGAGACGACGCGGAGTAAGTTCCTGGGCTACCCCGAACTTTTTTCCCCTCAAAACTGCCTTTCATCCCGTCTAGGAGCCTGGGTTAGTCCGGATGAATCGTTCCGCAATTGCCCTCACCAGGGGGGTTTCCGATACCTGGCACCGTCGTGACGGGATAGGGAGAGGGGGAGACACGGAGGGCACCGTCGTGACGGGATAGGGAGAGGGGGAGACACGGAGGTAGGGGAAGAAGTTGATGATTTTACTTCCTCCCTTGCTCCCTTGCCCCCTTTGAGGTCTAAACCAGCTAGGAGATTATTTCCCCAATGACACTTTCTAGCTGGCTTACTTTTTGGGTTGTAGCGCTTGCAAAATCCTCTGTATTTCCGGGCGCAGTCTTCTAAATTGTTGCCCAATTGCAAAAAAGCCGGATGCCACTGAGTCAAGCCATCGTTTGTTAGCTGGTCGTAGGTGCCGTAGTTGCTGAATTCATAGAAGAATCCAGAACGTATTTTCGCCGCCTTGGGATTTCCGTGAATGTAGTGCAGGGTGTTGATTCTCCGCTGACATACAGTCTTCTTTCAGAAAGAAGCGGTCAGACCCACCGACTGAGCAGTAGCTCGACAACGGGACATTTACGAACAACCAAAAATGGAGAAAAATTCTCATGGATAAGAAAAACTTGATGCCCACCGTGGCACAACCTGTCAACCGCAGTACCACAGGACTTGTACCTGCTGAATTGGCTGAACTGTCGGAAGAAGCTCTGCAACTGTATGGCGAGCTAGATAGTGCATCCGTACTACCAAGTAATTATAGGTCAATGAGCTGTTTCACAAGTAGTTTCTGTTCTTATGACGGAGGAGACGACGCAGAATAGGTTCCCACTCTACCTATGTCTCTTAATTTCCTCAAAACTGCCTTTCATCCCGTCTAGGAGCCTGGTTAGCCCAGATGAATTGAGTCGCAATTGCCGATACCATCGGCCATCGGCCTTTCCGATACCTGGCACCTGTTGGTTGGGGGATGAGGGGGGGAGGCAGGGGAAGATGAGGATGATGATTTTACTTTCCTATCTCTCCTTGCTCCCTTGCCCCCTTTGAGGTCTAAACCAGCTAAGAGTTTATTCCCCCAATGACACTTTCTAATCTGGTTTACTGTTCGGGTTATACCGCTTGCAAAATCCTCGATACTTTCGGGCGCACTCTTCCAAGTTGTTGCCAAGGGTTAAGAATGCTGGATGCCACTGAGTTAAGCCATCGTTGGTTAGCTGGTCGTAGCTGCCGTAGTTGCTGAATTCATAGAAAAATCCTGACCGTATTTTTGCAGCCTTGGGATTTCCGTGAATGTAGCGTAAGGTGTTTAGCACCCGCTGGCGGTCTGAGGCGGGAAAGCCATCACAAAAATATCGCTTCTCCCAGAAGTGTCCCGTGCGGTTGAGCATCCGGTTAAAGCACATGGCGGTATACCAGTTGAGGAAGTGCATGATTTTTGGCAAATCATTGGGTTGAGTCGGTTCAATCAAGTAATGAATATGGTTTGACATGATGCAAACGGCATATAGCTTAAACTTGTATTTCTCAATAGCTTGTTTGATGGCATATAGAAACACCTCCCGGCATTCCCACCGTTGTAGCTTAAATTCTCGGTTGTTACATCAAGTTGTGATGTGGTAAGCATACCCAGGCTGAAGGTTTCTTGGTTTTCTAGGCATTGCTATGAGAGAGTGTGAGTTGTACTGATAACTTGAGATACTTAAACCTTACTGGTTAAAAATCATCAATACATGACTAATTCTCACTAACAAACAAAGGAAAATCAATAATCTAAAAATCCAAAGAACCCATGAAAATACCCCAAATCAAACCTCATTTCCGCATCGAAATTGTTGAACCCAAAAACGTCTATTTACTGAGTGAATATGCCACCTACGCCCTAACAGGTAGCCTTTATTGCCAAATTATTCCTCTGCTCAACGGTCAGTACACATTAGAGGAAATTATTCGGAAGTTAGATGGGCAAGTCGTACCCGAACATATTGAATACGTCCTCGATCGCCTCGATGCCAAAGCCTATCTCACAGATGCCGCCCACAGCCTCACCCAGGAAACTGCTGCATTTTGGAGCCTGCTGGGTGTAGACCCGCAAGCAGTGAGCGATCAATTACTGAATACCCAAGTATTAATTACCACAGTTGGAGCCGTTGACGCACAACCCTTGGTTGAGTCATTACAGGCACTCCAAATTTCAGTGCAAGGGTGGCAACAAGACTCACCTAAGCCCGATTCGGCTTCTCTACTGGTAGTCTTGACAGATGATTATCTGCAACCAGAACTGGGTCGCATCAATCAGATGGCACTGCAAAATCAGCAACCCTGGCTGCTGGTCAAACCAATGGGTGGAATGCTGTGGTTTGGTTCCATCTTTGATCCAGGGGAAACGGGATGTTGGGAATGCCTCGCCCATCGGCTCAACGGCAACCGGGAAGTAGAAGCCTCCATTTTGCGGCAGCAGAAACAACAGCAGGGTATGAGCAATACTGTTGGGTTAACCTCTCCCCCAACCCCTCTCCTACGAGGAGAGGGGAGTAGGACTCCCCCCTTCCCTACTAGGGAAGGGGAGCTAGGGGGGTTAGGTATTGAAGAAATCGGGTGTTTACCAACAGCAGTTGCCGGGTTGCCTTCGACAGTGCAAACGGCGATCGGATTAACCACCACCGAAATTGCGAAATGGTTGGTTAACCAGTGCCTCCCAGAATCAAAAATTCAGACATTAGCTGGGAAAATCATCACGCTGGATCAGACGAATTTCACCCAGAAAACCCACACGCTCACCAAACGCCCTCAATGTCCGTCCTGTGGGAATCCTGATTTAGTCAGCCAACAGGTCAAAAGTGCGATCGCACTCACCAGCCGCAAAAAGCTGTTTACTCAAGATGGCGGACATCGCGCCTTTACGCCAGAACAAATATTGAAACGCTATGAGCATTTAATCAGCCCCATTACCGGAGTCGTCAGCCAACTCGTGCGGGTTTCTGACCCCAATAATCCCCTCGTCCATACCTACCGCGCCACCCATGCCTTCGGTACTTCTTCCAGCCTGAATAAGTTGCGAAAATCCCTGGGACACAAAAGCCGCGGTAAAGGTAAAAGCGATCGTCAATCTCAAGCCAGCGGATTCTGTGAGGCGATCGAACGCTATTCTGGCATCTATCAAGGCGACGAACCTCGTATAAGTTCTAAGTTAGCTGAGTTGGGCGATCGGGCTATTCATCCACAAAAGTGTTTGCTGTTTAGCGATACTCAATATCAAAATCGGCAGGAATTGAATCAAAAGGCGATCGTAGACCACGATTGGATTCCAAAACCCTTTGACGAAACGCAGGCGATCGATTGGACTCCCGTATGGTCATTAACTGAGCAACGGCACAAATATCTGCCCACTGCCTTTTGTTACTACGATTACAAACTTCCTAAAGAACACCGCTTCTGTTCTGCCGACTCCAACGGCAATGCAGCCGGAGGAACCCTAGAAGATGCGATTTTACAGGGCTTTTTGGAACTGGTAGAGCGGGATAGCGTCGCCATCTGGTGGTACAACCGCCTTTCTCGCCCCAGTGTAGACTTGGCGAGTATCAACGAACCTTACTTATTAGATTTACAGAATTGGTATCGCAGCCAGCAGCGGGAACTGTGGGTACTCGATTTAACCACAGACTTGAATATTCCCGCCTTTGCTGCCGTTTCTCGCTATATTGGCGGCGGTGACGAACGCATCATCGCCGGATACGGAGCGCATTTCGACCCAAAAATTGCCATTTTGCGAGCCGTCACCGAGGTTAATCAAATTGGATTTGGTGTAGACCAACAGGATTATTCAACTGCTTCAGACTCTGCCTTGTATCATTGGTTTACAAAAGCAACCTTAGCCAATCAACCTTATCTTGCGCCTTGCACTCAGCAACCTGCGAAAATATATTCAGATTACCCGCAGCAATGGAGTGATGATATCGAGCAAGATGTCCTAACCTGCGTGGAAGTCGCCAGACGTGCGGGGCTAGAAATGCTGGTACTCAACCAAACCCGTCCCGATATTGGCTTGCCCGTAGTCAAAGCGATCGTCCCTGGCTTGCGCCACTTCTGGTCAAGATTTGGGGCGGGACGGCTGTATGATGTGCCTGTGAAACTCGGATGCCTGACTACGCCTTTGAGCGAAGACAAAATGAACCCGATGCCAATGGTATTTTAATAATGTCCGATTTCTTCACCCTTTCCTTCCGCCCTGACATCGCCCTCACTGTTGAAAGCGAGCGACTGATACTGCGATCGCCTCAGCACTGCCTGACATTGGAACATCCTCAGCCAGGATTGAGAACTGCCTTAGAACGTCTCAAGGATTCCAGCCAAACTTTTTCCCAACTCCAAGCTGTGATTGCCGAATTGGATGGCATCGAAGCTAGTCTCAACTTTGAGTTTGAGTTGCAGAAGCTAATTAGCCTCGGCTGGATAAGTCATTCCGTTTTACCATTAGCAACTGCCATTGCCATTGCAGAAAATTATCAATTTGTTGTTCCGCCTTTTGATGAGGAACAGCCTTTAATGCTGTCTCGGTTTACCTTTCTGCGCCAAGAAAAACAACAGTTTGTTTTAGAATCTCCCCTTTCCCAAGCAAAAATTATTCTGCTAGATTGGCGGGCGACAGCCCTAATCGGAAAACTGGCTGAAGTTGATTCGCAATTCACCTTCTTAACTTTAGCTGATGGGCTAATTGATGCAGAGATAGCAAGAGCGTTCATGCAGTTGCTCATCGCAACCAAAATGATCCAGCTAGAACCGGAAAGCAAAGCCTTAGCCGAATGGCAATTTCATAACTTGCTGTTTCACCGCCAAACTCGCTTACAACGATTAAACGAGCCGCCTAAAACGGAAATTCCTCAATTTGAGAATAGCGAGCGATCGCACTTTGTCAAATCGCCCATGAGTGACCGAGTAATTTCCTTAGAGAAACCTAACCTAGAAGCGTTAGCTCAAACAGATATTTCGCTCACCCAAGCGATTGAATCCAGACAATCAATTCGGGAATACAGCAACCAGCCGATTACATTATCTCAATTAGGAGAATTTCTCTATCGCTGTGCGCGAGTCAAAGAGGTTTACATTCCTGAAGACGATCCGATGAATATTGGAGAAGTGACGAAACGCCCGTATCCCTGCGGCGGGGCATTGTACGAACTGGAGATTTATCCAGTAGTAAATCGCTGTCAAGGGCTGGATGCAGGACTGTACCACTATCAACCCCTCGCGCACCGATTGCACCAGCTTGCCGAACAAAATCCAGATGTGGAAGCTTTACTCTATGATGCCTGGAAAGCAACTGGACAACAAGATAGCCCGCAAGTGTTGCTGATTGTTACTGCTAGATTTGGCCGATTGTTCTGGAAATACCATGCGATCGGTTACGGTCTAATTTTGAAGCATATCGGGGTTTTGTATCAAACATTTTATCTCGTCGCGACAGCGATGAAGTTAGCCCCGACTGCGATCGGTGCAGGTAACTCCCAACTGTTTGACAAAATCGCCCATCTTAACGAACATGAAGAGTCCTCAGTGGGAGAATTTATGCTAGGCTCGCGCAAACAATAAAAACCCTTATTTATCATACTTCCTCAATAAATTATTAAACCTCTAGATTCCTATGCCTGACTTAATTGCAATTCCCGGTTTTGCCGAACTTCAAGCCATCACACGCGGCGATTCCCGCATCAAAATAGCTGTTTTGGATGGCCGCCCCGACCTCGAACGCGCTTGTTTTGTTGGCGCAAACTTGAGTAGAATCAAACCCTTTTGGCAACAGACACTAGAGCCAATCGATCCATTCTACATTGAACAGCAACTTAAAATAAATGCCCTTAAAGACAAGAAAAAGGCTTTAAAAAAAGCTTTGAAGCAAAGCGAAAAGGAGAATGCAGATACAGCACCAGCAGCTTCGCAATCCACCGCTGGTGTTACAGCATCGAACTTGATGCGATCGCACGGCTCCTTTAGCACCGTTTTCAATGCTCTGCTAGAAGGCACAGATGCACCACTAATTGAGCAATATCGCCAGTTAAGTGCCTCCAAGCCGCAAAATTTACTGCAAAGAGAAATATCCCCAAGTATAAACTATGCTGCCGCCATTAAAGAATTAGAGGCAGAGATTAAAGCTTTAGAAGATACGATTCCCAAAGAAGTGCAAGAGCGTCTAGGTGGTGTATTCCACGCGACTGGCATTTTTTCAATGATGTTTGGGCAACCTGGTTCCCCGGTAGAGGGAGTAGCTCCCTACTGCACCGCCATTAACATTCCCCTGTTTGAAACAGCAACTACCGATGAATCTGTATCTCCCCTGAACATGGCTCATGCCTTTAACCTGGCATTAAAGCTGGGGGTGAATATCATTCACTGTGCTGCCTGCCACCCCACCACAACCGGGTTTTCCCACGAAATGATTCAAAAAGCAGTCAAACAATGTCAGGACAATAACATTCTGATTGTTGCGCCCAGTGGCAATAACAAAGGCGAATGGTTTTGCGTTCCGGCTGTTTTACCCAATGTTTTAGCAGCGGGCATGATGAAGGACAATGGACAACCCGCAAACTATAGTAACTGGGGCGGTCAGTATCAGGAACAAGGCATCCTCGCACCGGGCGAAAACATTCTGGCAGCACAACCAGGCACCGATGAACCTGTCCGACAAGAAGGAACCAGTTTAGCCGCCCCCCTAATGACTGGTCTTTCTGCGTTAATGATGAGCGTGCAATTGCAACGCGGCGAACAACCCAACGCGGAAGCGGTGCGGATGGCTTTTCTCAACAGCGCTATTCCTTGCGACCCTCAAGAAGTTGCAGAACCAGAACGCTGTTTGGCTGGTAAATTGAATATTCCTGGTGCTTATCAATTACTAACCGGAGAACCATTAATCGCAATTCAACCTTCTATTACAATTCACCCAGAAATCGATGGGGTAGATAATACGGTAGTACCTGCGAACAATATTGCCCACCTGGAATTCAATTCCCTGGCAAACTCTGGCACAGTCCAACCCTCCAATACAACAGTTGCCACCCTCAGTCAACCCAGCGAAGGCATCACCCCCAGCGCCGCCTCAAAACTCGTCTATGCCTTGGGAACCATCGGCTACGACTTCGGCAGCGAAGCCAGACGCGACACCTTTAAACAACTAATGCCCGCAATCGAAATTGACGGCATCATAATTCCCCCTAATCCCTATGATGCCCGTCAAATGGTCGATTATCTCTCACAAAACCCCAGTGAAGCCAAAGCCTTAATTTGGACGCTCAATCAAGAACTTAACCCCATTTACGCCTTAGAACCCAGACAGGGTTTTGCTGCCGATGTCTACGAAAGATTAATCCTGATGTTAGCGGGACAAATTGAACTTGAAGACAGCGATGATTTTGTCGAACGAATCAGCATTCCCGCCAAAACAGCCGATAAAACCGTGCAGCTATTTTCCGGGCAAGAAGTTCCCGTAATTACCTTAATCAATACAAGAGGAATGTACGGTTGGAAAATCAATAATTTAGTCGAAGCAGCTTTGCAAATTGTCGCTCCTCAAGCACCGCAAGCTGATGAAATTGCCATGCGGAAATCTCTCACCAGCTTCCTGCATCGAGTTTATTTTGATTTCCAAAATTTAGGGCAAACTTCTAAAGACAGGGTGTTGAACTTTTCTGTTACTAACGCTTTCCAAGCTGCTTCGAGCTTCGCTGAAGCTATTTCAAGAGGAATGCAACTCGATACGATTGAAGTAGAAAAAAGCCCGTTTTGTCGGCTTAATAGCGATTGTTGGGATGTGATATTAAAGTTTTTCGATCCAGAAAATGGCAGTAGGGCTAAGAAAGTTTATCGATTTACAGTTGATGTGAGCGATCGCATTCCTGTGACTATGGGTGAAGTTCGCTCTTGGTCTATACCAAAATAAATTTGGCGTTGCTGAATA
>NZ_SRRZ01000167.1 GCF_013179805.1 Microcoleus asticus IPMA8
TTCCATTTGCTTTCTTCCCTTTCATTTATTATCAAACTTTTCTATTTTACCATCGAAATACATATTTACATCTCAAATGGAATTGCTATATTAACTCATTAAAACAAAAAACCCAAAGGTTAACAGTTAACAGTCAACAGTTAACAGTCAACCGTCAACCACCAACTAATTACTCGATCGCACAGTCAAAACTTGCGGCGGCGTCGCATCCGGCGGATACAAGAAATCTACTTGAACTAAACGGCGTTCCTCCGGCTTCATATTCACATTCACCAAAGGTTCCCCCTGCTGTCCCCGGCGCTGCACGATGTGAATGTAGCGCGTCAAAGTCTTGCCCGTATCATCATTAAACATCACCCGCACCGTACCTCGGAAAAATATCCGATTTTCGGGAGGATCGTAAAACATCAATCCCCCCGATTCTGTATTTGCTTTGATCGGTGTTTGCATTTTAATGCTAACAGATTGAGACTCGCGAGATTTGTTGTAAAGTGGAAAAGTTAAGTTGTATTGAATCCCGTAATTACCATTAGCTAAGTAAGCAGTATCGGGATAGCGAGCTAACATTTTAGCGCTTTGAACTTGACCAGTGCCAAAAGTACCCGTATCCGTTGTGCTCAGAGCGTAAGAAAATGACTCGCCGCGCTTGGGAACAGTTAAATAATCGGTTCTCGAATTGTCCGTAATTTTAGCTTCCCACTGGGAACCTTCAGCTACTCCCGCCACGCGGCCGTAAATTTTTTGCACCGGATTTTCGCCTCTGGGAGTTGGTGCTAAATCTCTCGGCCCCGCTAAACCTTTGGTATTTAAAATATTTTCCCACTGTTCTAAAGTCGGATCTTGCTCGACTCCTCCTTGACTTTTAGGAGCAAACATTGCTAATGATGCTACATAAACCGAATTGCTGCTCGACATTCGCATTAAAGTCGATCGACCGTTGGAAGAAGGCGTGACATTCCCCACAGGTATCGGCAAATTCATCAGCATTCGGCTCTGATTCGCCGGAATCTCGATCGCAGCAGGCAAAATGGCTTGTCTGTATCCCCGCAGCACATCGCTCGTGATGCGGCTTCCAGGCCCCGCAAACACAGTGCCGAATCGATTTTCTAAATACGACGGCAAATCAACAAACAAAGCATCCGGCCGAGTTAAATAGGTCGCTCCTTGCAATACTTTTAAAGTAACAGGTTCCGAGTTGGGATTGTGGACAATTATTCCTTGAAATAAGGTGCGAGTTTCTTGGCGATTTTTAGCTTTAGCGATGTGGTGGGCAAAGATATCAAATCGGCCTTTGAAGGGGAAGTTTAAGTGTGCAGAAGGTACTTGTTTTCCTTCGGGGGGAAATGTGGAGAGCAAAATGCCTTCCGTTTGCACAACTTCGGGGCTGTTGCTGTTGAAAACGGGGATATTGTCGAGTTGTCCGGGCAAAACGCGCACTTGTTGGGGCACCGTCACAGTGTTCAGCGGGCCGGTTGTTGGAGGTGCTGGCAAATCCAGTTCGTTTTCCGGTATCGAAAATTCTTGCTGGATGATGACTTGTTGGGTGGGAGGTGTCGGGATTGCTTGAGCTAAGGGTAGAATTGGCAAAAACATTGCTGTGAGCGCGTTTAACTGAACTTGCAGAAGATTGCCTGGACATAGCAACCGACACAAAACATTACCACAAGTTGGTTGATATTTTCTGGGGATTTTGAGATTTTAGGTTTATTTTTGCGGAAATTCGGGCATCGCAAATTTTTTGTTCTCTACCTTGACAAAATGTAGATTTGGTAAACGTAGAGCAAAAATAAGAGCCAGAAGAGCGATAGCTGCGCCGGCTCTTATGAGTTGATACTAGAAGTTAAGCTGAATTCACTAGAAATGCGGCGAGCTTGTCTTCCGATGGATGGCCCGCACCCCTGAGAAAATTTAAGCAAGAGCTTTTTTTGCCTGCTTGCGGCGAGCTGCTACTAAACTTCCCAACCCCATCACCATACCTGCCATAGTGGTTGGTTCGGGCACTGGCTCAGCATCAGCGGAAACTCCCGCCATAACTTTGTCACTGGTACCAACATTAGACCCACTTACCTGCTGGAAGCGAACCCCTGCCTTAAGCGTACCATTCTGAAATCCCGTCAAGAAAGCACTTTCTGCCTGAGCCGCACTCAGACTGCTGCCAGTTAGCAAAAAGCTAACCAAAGTAGACTGATTTTTATATAAGCCCCCATTAGCGTTGCCACCATTAAAGCTATTGCGCGGAGTGCTAATGCCATAGTCGAAACCGTTGTGCAAGCCACTAATATCAACATTGTTCCAAAACTTTGTAAAAGTGCTGCCTGCGGTAGATTTAACCGATGCATTAACGCCGCTCAATACGTCAAATGCCACGGCAACGAGAGAAGAGTTGGTTGCACCACCGGCTGTAGCCTGAGTGCCAGTGGTATTGGTGATGCCCAGATTCAGGAGCAAATCGGCTCCACTTTGGACAAAGTTGAAGTCCAATGTTGCAGTAGCGCCGGTGCCAATGCCGTTGGTAGTACCGTACTGAGGAGCCACGGATAAACTGAATGCTTGGGCTTGCGTTGCAGTTAGTAATGAAGAAGCTATTGCTAAACCAGCGGTAGCTATACAGGCAGTTAGTGGTTGGGCGAAGTTGGTTTTCATAAGAGTAATACCTTGTTTATATCGTTGGGGGGATTGACTTTATTCATTTCTTTTGGTATCTACTTACAGCATCGATCGTTTAAAAGTGTTTGTCTATACATTTTTGATACCTTTACCAAAACAATATGGTGCGAGGTTTATTCTTAAACTTTTCGTAAACTCGGTTGTATGGCAAACGCTAGGATGACTGGTGCTGAGGCATTCCACGGTTAACTATCCGTTATTGCAACTTTTAGTATCATCGGCTGTCACAACCGTTAATTGCGTAATTTTACCAATTAAGCGTAGTAATTTATACAATAGCTGAGACGAGGTTTGTCGATCGCCAGATGTACGCGAAAGTAAAATATAGTTGCACAGTAAGTAAATATAGAATTGGTAACTATTCCCGGACGCAGAAACCGGGTTAGAGAGACTAAAATACGGCGTGGAGAGCCTGGGTACCGCTGAAAAAACCTGGTCGAGTCCAGTCTCAGTGCGTAAGTCCACTACACTTAACCTTATGCAGACACCCCCCAAAAATGGGTACAAGCCCCCGACTAATGTCGTGGAAAGCCAAAAATTTTAGACTCTTGTCCAATCTCCCAGATACATCTGTGGAGTAAATCTAAAATCTAAAATCTAAAATCTAAAATCGACACAATCCCCGCGTCTCCTACCATTTGAGATTGCATCGGCTCGCCTGCGAGTGACAAAATAACCTTACAAACAGACAAATTTTTAATGAAAATTATTTTAACCAACGACGACGGCAGAGACGCTCCGGGAATTCAGGCACTTTTGCAGGCTGTAGAAGGCAAAACAATTATGGTGGCTCCTCAAGGGCAATTGTCGGGCTGCGGGCATCAAGTGACGACCCACAGTCCGATTCATGTCGATCGGCGATCGTCCTTTGAGTATGCTGTAGGGGAACACCGGCTGATTGCGTGCGCATCGCTCTTCATCACGTTTGTGCGAAGCCGGATTTGGTGCTTTCGGGTATTAACGCGGGTGGCAATTTGGGGGTTGACGTGTATATTTCGGGTACGGTGGCGGCTGTGCCGGAAGCAGCCATGCACGGTATTCCGGGCATCGCAATTTCCCACCGGATTAAAAGGCCGCTCGAAATAGACTGGGATGTCGCTACACTCAAGAATCAACGCGCACTGATTACCGGAGGCAGTCGCGGCATTGGGGCTGCGATCGAAAGCAGCGTTTGGCCCGTGAAAGCGCTGATGTTGCCTTTAATTATACCAATTCGCCCGATCGCCCAATTTAGCACAGACGTGGCGCTCAGCTTTCGATCGCACCTTCCTGAGTCCGCGCACCATTTCCAAAATTGTTGGGCATGAAGTCGGTTTCGATCGTCGGACGCTCAAACAATTTACCAATTACCAATTACCAATTACCAACTTGCGTTATTTCTGTTTTAGGACTACCAACGTAATGTCGTCAAAAACTTTATGTTTGTCAATATGTTGCCGCAGATGATCGATTACTGCTTGTCGAATTTCTTCAGCCGTTTTGTGGCGATTTTCTTTAGCCACTTGGCACAATCTTCCTATGCCGTAATACACTTTATTTATATTTACAGCTTCGGTAATTCCATCTGTGTAAAGCACTACTACATCCCCTGGATTAAGATGCACTTGAACTTGGGAAACAAAATCAGCAATATTTTCCTCTAATCCCACAGGAAAGCCGAGTTCCATTGTATCTATCCGTTCGATGTTACCATCAGTACGGACTACAATTATTTCTTCATGTTGACCGCTGAGGGTAAAGTTACTATCTTGATAATCTAACAAAGCCAAGGTCATGTTTTTAGACGAGTCGATGCGCTCGATATTGGCATAAAGGGTGCGGTTTAACACATCAAGAAACTTCACCGGATCGGTTTCGTTCATTTGTTGGAGAGTGCGGACGGCGGTTTGCGCCATAATCATTAATACGCCACTTTCTAAACCATGTCCCGTAACATCGCCGATGCTAATTTTTACCTTATCATTTTTGGTTAGCACGTCGTAGTAGTCGCCACCAACTTCATCGGCAGGTTGCATATATCCAGCTATTTCTAATCCTTTAATTTTATCCAGTTCTGATTGTTTGGGCAAGATCATTTGTTGCAGTCGTTTCGTGACTTCTAACTCAGCACTGAGGCGGATGTTTTCGGCTTTAAGCTTGTTGTTGAGGGCGCTAATTTCCTGGTTTGCTTGGGCGAGTTGAGCGGTGCGTTGTTGCACTTTATCTTCTAAAGTTTGATAGAGACGGGCATTTTCGATGGAGATCGCAGCTTGGGCGGAAATGATGTTGAGGACTTCTAAGCGATCGCGCGTAAAAGCCCCCGCTGTTAAATTATTTTCTAGGTATAAGATGCCTACCAACTTACCTTGATTAATCAGGGGGCTACACAAAATAGATTTAGGTCGCTGCTGAATAATATACGGGTCAGAGGCAAACCTGGTTTCAGTGGTTGCATCATCGATCGCAAGAGTTTCTTGCGTGCGTTCTACATAATTAACTAGCGAGATAGGAATCACTTGATTTTCAGTCCCTGACTTGGATATTAATTCACATCGTTCACCCGTACATTGAGCTTCAATTTTCCACTTACCTGCTGGGTCAGGTATGATGAAATAAAATTTTTCTGCTCCGGCGTTTTCCAGCAAGACTTGCATCAAATTGGAAAGTAACTTATCTAAATTAACTTCCCCTGAGAGCGCTTGGGAGGCTTTGATAATTGTTGATAAATCCAGCTCGTTTGCAGCACCTGAACTGGTAGAAGTGATAGTGGTTCTGGTCTGAACAATCGTTGCGTCTCTTCCACTCGTCAGGCTGTTTTTCCTACCGAGGACTGGTGTGAGTAATTCAGAATAGCGCTCTTCTAAATCTTTAACTTTTGCCTTCGCTCCCCAGCGAATATAAGCATAGTAAGCGTCTATCATGTAGGTACGCGCTACTTTCTGACGACCTAAAGTTAAATAAAATTCTGCTGCTAGTTCATTGGCGAGGGCTTCGTGCTGGACGTATCCATTGTCCTTTGCTCCATCTATCGCCAGGTCGTAATATTCCATTGCTGAGAAAGATTGCCCCAATACGCGGGCTTTTTCTGCTTCTACTAAGTCATACTTATGCTGGTAATTGGCTGGGCAATGCAACGCCCAATTTTTTATGCTTTTCTGAGTTTCTTCTACTTGGTTGAGGTATTCTTGTTTCTTTTCTTCCTCTCCTGAATCTTCCTGAGCATACTGGGCTAAAAGAATCAGACAATAGTAAAAAGTATGTTCAATAAAACTAATATTTGATTGAACGTAACCTGAATATTTCAACCCCTCTCTTGCAAACTCGATAGCTTCTTCATACTGCTTAAACAAATAGCAAACTACAGTTTTGGCAAAATAAAGCCTGAACAAGCAAATGAAATTTTTTACTTCTCTTAAATAAGATATAGCTTTTTCCTCATTTAATATGCTGCCCATCAAGATCAGTTTATTATCGGTCATACCCCTTAAATTTTCTACTAATTGACCGAGAATTTTGAGTAAATACAACTGGTGTTCTTGGGACAATCTCTCTGCCAAGTCAATATATATTTTTTGCTGTTCTTGCACGTAGTCTAGATGCTCTGCCTTGAAAAATAAATGCGAGCAATAGTAATCAGCACCATGACAAGCATATTCTATATCTCCAAATTCTAAGCCGCTATTAATTGCTTGACGAAGGGGTTCTATCGTTTCCCTAGTATGCTTTTTGAGGTGGATAATACCGATGGAAACATTAACTAAAACTTTAGAACGAAACTCTCTAGCATCTAACTTCTCTAATAGCTGCAAAGCCAGTTGCCCCAGTTGATAGGATAAATTTATATCTGAGAATAGCCAAGATACGAATATACCGTAAACAGAATAGCCGTAAGTAGATTGCGGCGAATTCCCGTACTGACGAGAAAGTTCCACCATAGTATATATAATAGGTAGCGATAGCGGGCTTTCTGCAAAGCAAGCAGGTGGGAAGATAAGAACTAAAAGCTGCATAGCGGCCTGCTTGTAGGGATCGCTCATTTCAGGTAGGTTTGCTAACTCCTCAATGTTGAGTTCTTGCGGGGGTGATTCATATAGGGTCACTCCTAGCATTTTTAGAACTTGCAGTCCGGCATCTAAGCCATCATTATTTTGATTTTTAGCGAGGTAAATTCTAATTTTCAGTTCGTATAAGTTGACTTGTTCGAGGATTGTTTTGGCTTTTTGAAACACACGATCGCACAAAATTTCCGCTCGTTCTAAATTGGCATTGAGATATTCGGCTTCCGCCGCTTCCCGATAAAAATTAAATGTCAGATCGTATCTACTTTCCCAGCTATCTTGGCTCAGGAGTTCTATACCTACATTCAAATAATTAACAGCGGCTTCATATGCAGTAGCTGCCTTCGCTTTCTGTCCAGCAATCAGGTTTAATTCAGCCAACTCATCTTTTTCTGACTGATTTGTTAGCAAATCTGTGCCAAAATTCAGTTGGTTAACCAGAGCAAAAATATTATCTTTTCGCTCTTGCTCTGTTGTATTATTCAGCAACAGTTGACCAATTTTCAGGTGAGTGGCTTTTTTCTCTGACTCTGGAATCAAAGAATAAGCAGCTTGCTGCACCCGGTCATGCAAAAATTTGTATTCAACTTTGATATCCCGTACAGATGCCAACTCTTCCTGGGCAAAGACTAGAGGAATTTTGTAATTTTCAGACAGCGGCAGAATCAAACCTGCTTGCAGTGCTTCCCACAAATGAGCAGCCGTCGCTATGTTTGATTCTTGATTGACAATTGATAAAACTTCTAAGTTAAATTGGTTGCCGATACAAGCCGCTAATTTTAATGATTTCTGGGTTGTTTCTGGGAGTTTGCGAATATTGCGAGCAACCAGTTCAACGATATTGAAATCTGCGATGCCAATCGCCTGTATTTCTTGAATATCCCACTCCCAGCGGTCTGTATCTACTTGATAAACCAGCAGATTTTCCGAGTACAGGGTTTTGAGTAGCTGGGTTAAGAAAAACGGATTGCCTTGGGTTTTATTAAAAAGTAACTCTGAAAAAACTTTTATTTTGTCTGAATTTACGCTGGCATCGAGAGTGTCGGCGATTAATTGGTTGACGCTATCCAAAGCCAGCGCCTGAATGGTGATGTTATTCACCACCGTTTCAGTTTCTTGAATTTTTTCTATTGTCTGAATTAAAGGATGAACGGGACTGACTTCGTTATCTCGATAAGCTCCAATCGTTAATAAATATTTGCTATCTGGGTCAGTGACTAAGAGTTGGATTAACTTTAGAGATGCCGAATCTGCCCACTGTAAATCGTCTAGGAATATGACTAGCGGGTGTTCGGGTTGACCAAAAACTCGAATAAATTGTTGAAATACCCGATTAAATCTGTTTTGGGATTCCGATGAACCCAGTTGAGGAACTTCAAGCTGTTTACCGATAATTAGTTCGACTTCGGGGATAACATCAATAATAACTTGACCGTTATTATCTAGCGCATTTAATAAGTTTTCTTTCCAAACAGCAATCTGTTCGGAACTTTCAGTTAATAGCTGACGAACTAATTCTTGAAATGCTTGGATTAACGCCGCATAGGGAATATTGCGCTTAAACTGGTCAAACTTACCCGCAATAAAATATCCCCTAGCTGCTACAATTGGTTTATGAACTTCATTGACGATTGAAGTTTTACCAATCCCGGAATAACCCGAAACAAACATCATTTCGGTAGCACCGAGGCTGACTCGTCCAAAGGCATCTAGAAGAATTTGGACTTCGGTTTCTCTACCATAAAGCTTCTGGGGAATGAGTAATTGGTTGCCGCGATCGCGTTGACCGATGGGAAAATTTTCAATCTTTCCGGTTGTCTGCAATTGTTGCAAACAAGTTTCCAGGTCAAATTTTAATCCCGCCGCACTTTGATATCGGTCTTCCGCATTTTTTGCTAACAGTTTCATCACAATATCTGAAACCGCTTGAGGAATTTCTGCTACCTCTTTAGGTGGGACGGGTTGTTTGGCAATATGACAGTAAACCAACTCCATCGGATCGGTGGTAGTAAATGGCAACTGGTTGGTCAGTATTTCATAGAAAGTCACTCCTAAAGAATAGAAATCGGTGCGGTAGTCAATCGCTCGATTCATCCTCCCCGTTTGTTCGGGGGATATGTAGGCTAATGTCCCTTCCAGCAAGTTGGGATTGCTAATGCTTTGGTTTTTCAATTCCAAGCGCGATGAAATACTAAAGTCAGTCAGTTTTACTTTTCCGGTCGCTGGATTGATAATGATATTTGAGGGTTTAATGTCTTTGTGAATGATCGGTACTTGATGGAGATAGATCAAAGTTTCGGATAGAGAGATGGCTACCTTCAGCAACTCGGTTATTGACAGGTTATTGGCTGCCATAAAATGATAAAGGGATAGACCCCCAAAATCTTCTAATATTAGCGCTAAACTATTCTGATAATTTTCTAAGTTGTAAGTTTTGACAATTCCTTCCCACTCTAAATTTTTAGTAATTATAAATTCTTGCCTTAAATTGGTGATTTGTTCAAGGCTAGGATAATCATATTTAATAATTTTAATGATAACTGGTTGTCTGTAACCATCTTTTTTAGCTCTATATACAACAGTCCTTACTCCTTCGTAAATTTTTTCTATAATTTCGTATCCCGAAAGAACAATCATATTTTTACTTTCCTTTCTTGTTTGACCTTTTTAAATAGTGTCTATGAACCAAGAATCCCACTTCCAAAAGCGCGATCGCGCTTTTGGCAGGTGAGTTTCTTAATGAAAATGGGGGTACACCTCATTCTCAAACAGCTTCCTAATCTCTGGCTCGTTTTGATCGACTAGCTCCTGGTAATCCTGTTGCACAGGAATCTTGTAACTAGCTTGGCGCTTAGAAATCTGTCGCAACCATGCTGTATGCAAGGTAAACCCAAACTTGAGTTTTGAATTATGCAATTTGCACAGGGGGCCATCTGACAGTTTGTTACCATTGAAAATCCAAATTTGATTTGTGGGTCCCAATTTTTTGTCTTCAAAACAAACAGCACAGACGATGTAACCGTCTGTAGAACTTTCACCATCACCACGGGGTATGAACTGGGGTGATAGCGTCATGTAGCCGCAAGGGAACTCATAGCGATCGGCAATCACCATCGACTTTGGGTGCAGCCTGAACAAGCAAGCAGGTTGACCCTTTTGGGCTAAGCGGATAACTTCTGAGAGCGGTATTAATCGGTACTTATAATCGTCGTACAGATCGACAATGTATTTTGTCATCAAATCTCGCCACAGTCCAAACGAACTCCAGTAGACATTTTCTAGCTTTCCTGGAGTCAAACCTGTAGGGAGCCTATCTAAGTAGGCATAGAGATCGACAGCCCATGTGGCTTTGATGTCGGAGATAACTTGGGACTCAATCAGTTGTCCAGTCTCTCCATTAATTATGTAGCGCCCCATTCGTCCGATGTCAGTCTCATCGTGTTCCATACCATGCAGGTAATGTGGCACGGGCTTGTGGGGTTGGGAGGCTGAAACATCATACTTCCTAAGCCATTCAGCTACTTGCATTCCACAAAGGTGGGCAACGTGGAGAGTGATATTGCCATTGGGATTATCATAGTCCACCAAAAAATGGGCAGCTTCGAGAGGAATTACCACTTTCTGGGCGACGACTTCAACTTCCTTATTACTGCTAGCTGGACGCTGGCCTGCTTTTAGATCGGCACGGCGCACGATATAAATATTAGAATCCGGCAGAGGCGGACGTTCTAGTAATTTTCTCAAGTGCTGCTCTAGTTTTTTATTCTTCGGAAATGGGTTGTTGATTATCTGCTCCAGACCCATAATGAACGCGGTGTCCATCAGTACCACATAATCTTTAGTTACTCCTATTTGATGAATAGTTTGTTCAATTTTAACCGGCGTGCCATCTGGTAGCACTAGCTTCCATCGTTCCAGTTCGCCAACACCATCCCAGCAAACTACATAGGTAAAATCCTCCAATTCTTTCCCAAATATACTTCCAATGGAACTCATTAGGTTTTCAACTATGTCTCGGGAGAAGCCGAACACAGCACGGGAAATATCTTTCATGAAATCCGTTTGACAGAACCCCGTCAGTGCTACGATAATTTCCTCTATTAGTTGGGGAATTTCTTCTATCTCATAAACCCACTGAATGCCTTCTATAAAACTAGCCGCTGATCTGCCGTAATTAACTGTAAACATCTTACCTTCACCGGAATAATCAAAGGCAGGATGAGCCGTACTCAAAATACTTTTGCAAGGAAACTTCTTAGGATTAATTATTATGGGAATTTTGAGCTGATCCAGTTCCCCCCGCCACTCTTTATTCGATCCAACTGGTGTTACCACTTCCAGGCTGTCTGTATCAATTTCATAAGGACGACCTGCATCATAGGTAACTAGCAAGCGATCGCAGGAGTCCGCAGCAAATTTCATGGGTAGAAAAGCTGTATTTAATTGATTACGCAGACCCAGAGACATAGACAACCGAGCAATGCCGCGATTGAGGAATTTATACTTTTCATACTCGCCTCCAGGCTGTGTTGCTTTGTCAGCATAGTAATCTGGTGGCTTAACAAGGCGAGTCTTCACTCTCACTTCGCCTGGTCGATCAAAATCAAGCCTATAAATCATGCCATCGCCATTCAACAATGAGTCTCCGTCTCTAAATGGGAGTCCTCCTGATTCAACAGTGCCGACTGGAGCAACAATAAAGACGTGACCCTGTAAGTCATTTGGTAAATTCCCTTCAATCTCCAGTTCAACGTTATCCAGTTCATCCTGATAGGCGGTCATAATTGACTGTGGAACGGCACAGCCGTCTGTTACTGCTTTGGTATTGCTTTGAGTGGGTTCGTTCATGTGGCTCTCCTGAGTTAAAATGTAATAATGGTAACAGTGTAGATAAGTATTTGATTTATGAATGGGAAATGAGGACTGTAACTTAGATACTATCTTTGATAAATGATTTCATATCTATTATCCCATCCCCTGCGTCAAAGCCCAATAGGAATCGACATTAACTTATTATCGACTCTCTCGTACTTATGGTGATAAGGCAAGCTAATAATTTAGCAGGATCGAGAGTTTCAACTTTCAGTCTCAGATACTTAGTATTATCTGCTACTTTTAAGGCCAAGCATCGGGGAGAGCCGAGGAAAAAATTATGTGATTAGATGTTTGCATCGACACTGATGTCGTGAATGCTGCACTGGGGCAAGCGTAACAAGTCGCTTTAGCTGTCATATCAAGGTGCGACTGGGCTAAAATGTGGTGGCGCGCCACATTTCTGGGGCAACTGTTCAATTAATGCCATGATATAAATCTGTGGCAATGCTCATACTGACGATCGCCACCAACCAACAACCAATTTGGGCTAGAGCTACCAGAAAGTTGCCAGCCTCTGCGCTCTCAAATCGGTTCTATAAAACCGACACATAATGACGATAATTTTAACCAACGACGACGGCATCGATGCTCCGGGCATTCAAGCACTTTTGCAAGCAGTAAAGGACAAGACGATTGTGGTGGCTCCCCAAGGGCAATTGTCGGGCTGCGGGCATCAAGTGACGGCTCACAGTCCGATTCATGTCGATCGGCGATCGTCCGTGGAATATGCTGTAGGGGGAACACCGGCCGATTGTGTCCGCATCGCTCTTCATCACGTTTGTGCGAAACCGGATTTAGTGCTTTCGGGTATTAATGCGGGTGGCAATTTGGGGGTTGACGTGTATATTTCGGGTACGGTGGCGGCTGTGCGGGAAGCAGCCATGCACGGTATTCCGGGAATCGCAATTTCCCACCGGATTAAAAGGCCGCTCGAAATAGACTGGGATGTCGCTACTGGCTGGACATCGCGGGTGTTGGCGGATTTGCTGAACCGGGAACTAAAGTCTGGGTGTTTCTGGAATGTGAATTTGCCGCATTTAGCGCCGGGAAGTGCGGAACCGGAAATTGTGTTTTGCCAGCCTTCGACGCAGCCACTGCCAGTGGTTTACCGGATGGAGGGAGAATACTTTTATTATGCGGGAGAGTATGGATCGCGCGATCGGGCGGCGGGGACTGATGTTGACGTATGTTTTGGTGGTAATATTGCGGTGACACAGATATCGCTGTGATCGATTTGGGCGATCGGATCAAACTATATTTTTTGCATTGTTTGTCCAAAAAAGCGTGAAGGGATCGGCTCATCAAAACTTAGGATAGGAAGCAATTTCTTAAAAATCTCAGCGGCTTCAGCCCGCTTGAGTTTCAACTTACAGGTTTGAATTTAGAGCGAAATCTCGATCGTAAATTCTGCTCCTTCTCCCGCTGCAGAAATACAGCTTAACTTACCCCCGTGCTTTTCCACCACAATCGAATAACTAATTGACAATCCCAAACCCGTACCACTTCCCACCGGCTTCGTCGTAAAAAATGGATCGAATATCTTATTGATTACCGACTGTTCCATACCCAGACCATTATCAGCAATGCTCACTACCAAATTCTGAGAATCATTAACTAAAGTCCGAATAATAATGGTGGGTTCTTTGTTCCAGCCAGCACAATCTTTCTGTGCATCTCGCAAAGCATCTATGCTATTACTGATTATATTCATAAATACCTGATTAATTGCCGATGCGTAGCACTGGACTAAAGGCAATTCACCATATTCTTTAATCACTTGAATCTCTAGAGCTTCACCATTAGATTTCAGCCGATGCTGCAAAATCAACAAAGTGCTCTCAATTCCCGAATGAATATCTACAGGTTTGATTTCCGCTTCATCGTGGCGGGAAAAGTTTCTGAGAGAATTAACTATTTTGCGAATACGTTCACTGCCAATTTTGATAGAGTTAAGAATTTTAGGAAGATCGTTTTCTAAAAAAACGAGATCGATTAGGGCAGCTTCTGCTTCAATTTCAGATGGTGGGTGCGGATAGTATTTCTGATAAAGGTATAAGAAATTTATTATATTTTGAACATAGTCTTGCAGATATTTCACTGTAGTTTAGACTAACCAAAGATGAGAACGGTGGCCAAAGAAGAACTAGAGCCACCGCGCCAGGAGAGAATGAGGGTGAAAAAGAAAA
>NZ_SRRZ01000168.1 GCF_013179805.1 Microcoleus asticus IPMA8
TTCGGTTGAATCTGTATTTCTGTAAAGAATTTCTGCTACCCCTTTTAAGTGTGCTTTTAGGCGTTGTTGCTCTGAGGGTGTCATTTTTTTTTACCTCATCTTTTTTCACAGTTTTACTAGCTTTTTCATTTGAGCCCTTTTTCATATATTTGCAAAAGTGAGATGCACCCCTTATTGTGGGGAGATTTATGCGGGTATATCTGGGGAAAAAGCGATAGGAGAATAGAAGTAGAGATGACAAATCAGAAATAGAGACAAACCTATTATGGGGCATGAGATTATGGAAATAAAGAATTTTTAGTGCAACCATATAAGAAAGGAGATTCATCAAATACAATTAGCTTTTTGAAATTTTTAATAAAACAACGCCAGAACTCAAGGCAGACAATTATTTGGGAGTGAGTTAGTTATCATAAATTACAAGAGTTAAGAGATTATTTAGACTTAGTAAATAAAGGGAAAAGCCCCGAAGAATGGAAAATAACTTGTATCTTATTTGCTCCGAATGCCCCTGAACAAAATCCAGTAGAAAACATTTGGCTACAAGGAAAAAATCTTCTGAGAAAATTCGCATATCGCTGTAAATCTTTGGCAATCGTCAAGAGATTATTTATGTTTTTCTGAATCGTTAAATACAGCAGATTGCAAGTTTATAGATGACAGTAGCAGCATTTAGTAAACCAGTTTTTTAGATGTTGAGGATTTATTAAATCAAGCGATCCGGCAATTAATGTATCAATCATTTTTGGGGTAGTTGGAGAAAATTTACGCAGGAAAGACTTAAGTTACGACCACCATAATTCAATGGGATTAAAATCAGGAGAATACGGCGATAAGTTAATAATACTTGCGCCAACTGCTTGAATCATCGGTGCAATAGAAGCCATTTTGTGTGCGGGTAGATTATCCATTACTACTACCGCTCCTACCCAAAGTTCCGGCACTAAAAATTTGAAGGGTAAACCCTTCAAATGCCTTGCCATCCATTGAGTCATTCATCGTCATTAATGCCACCACTTTTTTAATACTAATCGCTCCAATTGTTGTGATTTTTGCACCCCGATAGCATGGTTTTAGATCGCATACTAGGAGTGCCGTGAGGTGAGCGAGCATACTTCCTACTTAAACCGAGTAAAACCCCCATCTCATCCAGAAAAACCAGGTTCTCTGGAGCTATCTTTTTCACTTTTTCCCAGTATTCTCCTCTTAATTTTTGCACTCGGTCTGTTGCCGCTTGACTACTGAGTAGCGTTTTTTTTTAGTCCCACCCTTTTTAATTCTCGGCACATGGTACTAGGACTTATCCATTGTCCGTAAATATTTCCCCAGTATTCACAATATTCTGACAACGATGCTCTCTGGATATTTTTTTACCCGCTCATGGAGCTGACTTGAATATCCATTCAACTCACTTTTCTGGCTTCCACCTTGAGGACGTGGTTGGATATCTCCTGTAAGTTGGTAGCGCTTTAATAGTCGTTCAACAATCATACTTACTGACATCAAATCTGATAGCTAGTTTTCTAATTGATGTGTTACCCTGTTTGTAAGCTTTGACCACTTTTTCTCGAAGTTCGATCGGTAATGGTTTCATTACTGCTATTAATATACTATTTTTCAGTGTACTCTATTTACCTGCAATCTGCTGTATTTGGCTTTCCGAAAAATTATATGGATGGGTAGTGTTCACAACTCATTTAGGATTGCTATATTTCGTGGATTATATTATTTTTCCCGCTCTTTGTTAAGCGGGAAAATTACAGATGCAGTCACCTACTTAGTCCAGCATCATCAAATGTTGGATCTGATTAAACAAGAGCGAAAGCGGCATCGGGAGAATGCTGCTGTCGAGCGAGAAATTTGGGAGTCAACTGCTTAAGTTGACACCAACGGGCATTGCCGTGTCCCTTGTATGTTAAGAGTAGTCTGGTGGAAGACCATGAAAAAGTCGATCTGCTTGGGTCAGGTGAAGCTGGCGTGTCCCTGAGACCTTAATGAGTCTGTTGCGTAGATTAGCTCCCTAGATCCGAACGGTGACTGGTTTTATCCTGACACTGGACAGTATCTTAGGCCACTTTTTAAGTTGAGCCTGCATTAACAAGGTTAGTTGCTTTGACCAGTCCTGATTCTGCACTTGTGCAGTCGAGATCCAATGGAGGTAAGCGTACTATGACACAAACAGTTCTCGGCATCGACATCAGCCGTGAAAACCTTTCATGTAGCCTTGATGCTGGAGAACGGCAAAACTAAACCCAAAGTCTTCTCCAACGACCCAGAGGGCTTCCAACAACTACTCACTTGGCTGAATCGACATTATGTCAGCAGTGTTCATGCTTGCATGGAAGCAACAAGCATTTATGGCGAAGCCTTGGCTGAATTTTTATACCAAGCCGATTTCACCATTAGTGTCGTTAATCCCGCTCGGATTAAAGGCTTTGCTAAAGGGGAACTACTCCGGACCAAGACTGACAAAGTAGATGCCTCTCTAATTGCCCGTTTCTGTCTCGCCATCCGTCCACCGGTCCCGGTCCCATTGCCCCCATCTGTTAAAGAGCTACAGGCGCTGTTAAGACGATTGGAGTCACTTATGGAGATACAGCAACAGGAAAAAAACCGGCTAGAAACAGCAACCGGTGCGATCGCTGCGTCAATTAAAAGCCACCTAGACTATCTCGAACAGTCGATAGAGCAGACCAAGCAGCTGATCGAAGATCACTTTGACCTGCATCCAACGTTGAAGCAGCAGCGTGACGAGCTGACTACTATCCCAGGGATTGCAGAACACAGTGCTGCTGTTGTTTTAGGAGAAATTGGCAACGTACAATCTTATCAGAATGCTCGTCAAGTTGCAGCTCATGCGGGCTTGACACCAGTTGAGCGTTCCAGTGGATCTTCTGTACATGGTAAACCCAGGCTATCGCGGATGGGGAATGCCCGTTTGCGTAATGGCTTGTATTGGCCTGCAATTGTCGCTATGCGACATAATCCCTTGCTTAAAGCCTTCAGCGAGCGATTACTCTCTCACGGTAAGGCCAAGATGCAAGTAATTGGAGCCGTGATGCGAAAGCTGTTGCATTTGGCTTTCGGGATTTTAAAATCCCAAAAGCCTTTTGACCCAAACTTTTTATCCACAACCCCTTGACAGGTCAATACAGTATCTACAGGCACTCCGATCGCGGGTTCGCGTCATAAGTGCAAGTCTTGTAGTTCTAAACTAAGGAAAAAACGATAGTGAACGACAAACAGCATCATGAAAACCCCGACTCCACTCCAGAGCAATCTAGTTCCCATCCCCTCGCCACAAGTCTTGGTGCAGCAGGCGGTGGTGTTGCCGGTGCCGCAATTGGGGGTTCAGTCGGTGGGCGCGTGGGCGCAACGTTGGGAGCAGTGGCGGGGGCGATCGCCGGTAGCATCGCCGGAAATGCCCTCGCAGAACAGACCGCAGAAGTAGCTGAGCAGATAAACGAGGCCATAGGATTGGACTTGGGAGCCGATAACCAGGAGATTGAGTTGCCTCGGCACTACTCTTGGGATGAGTTACGCGCTTTATCCAAGCCCCATAGCTAAAAACTAGGGGCTTGCGCCCTCCGATTCCCGATCAGGATTTCTGGTCTCGATCGTCATGGCTTAGCATATTCAGCAATTTTTTGGCAACTATAGCGCCCACGACTACTCCACCAACCACTTGAGCAACCTTGACAGCTTGCTTTACCCCATCACCAGAATTCATGTGTTCGTGGAATATCTCGTCTTTTAGCCAGTCTGTAGTGACTTTGAAGTTATGAATCGGAGTTGGCAATAGTTCTAGATAAGTGCCTTGGCGAATCAGATGACCGACTTCACCTGTCACTTCAAAAACGTCGTAAATGTTAGCGGCACTATTTTCTAACCCTAGTTTTAGGAGGGTTCCGCGTAGGTTAACTTGAGCTGGTTTTGGCTCATGTCCTAATGCGATCGCTTTCAGATTATGCGCGATCGCAGCTCCTTGCTGATAGGCTACTTGAGCAGTAGGAGGTAAAGGTTTAGTATCATGGGATTCAGAGGAGTTAGATATTAAATCTTGATGTAGTTCTAAATGCTCGTACTCACGACCCTCAACCGTTGAGGATTGCACATCAACCGCACAATCACCACCCGCAAAAACTTCTGGAAAATCGGGTAACTGCAAAGTGGGAGTAACATGAACGCGGCCATGTTTGTCGCGATGTTCGTCTGGAATCTGCAAATTTTTAATCAGTGGATGGGTAGCCGTTCCACTTGTCCAAATCGTGGTAGATGCTGATAATATTTCAGACTTACCATCGCGCTTATATTCAACAGAGTCTCGACGAATAGCAGTCGCTTCTGCTCCTGCGATTAACTCCACTGGTACGGCGCGTTTTTCTAATTCCTGCTCGGCGGTTTCGCGGAGATGACTATTAATATCACCCTTAAGAATTTCTTTGCCGTGATTAATTAGTACCACCCGCACTTCTTGAGGATTACCTCCCAATGCCTCATACCAATGAGGTAGCAAATCGCCTAAAGTGGCTGCCATCTCTACACCACTTGGTCCACCACCGATCGCAGCTACAGTTAGCAGCCGGCGACGTTGTTCGGGGTCTTCGATTTGAACGGCTTGCTGTAAGCAGTCGCGCAGGTGGCGATCGAGCGCGATCGCATTTTCTTCGGTGCGAAAATCAAAAGCATATTCTTTAGCACCCTCAACGCCAAAATAACCAGTGACGCTACCTAAAGCTAACACTAAGTTGCTGTAGTTGTAGCAGTCCCCCGAAGTTAATTTGACTTTCCGTTGATTGAGGTCAATCGATTGCACCGTATCTTGCACAAAAATGACACCGCTATCCTTAAGCAGTTCCTCAAAACGCGGTACTACCTGATTTGCATCCATCTCGCCACTGAAATACTCGTAAAGTAAAGGCTTAAAACAAAAGCGTTCAGAGCTATCAATTAGGATGACGCTTCGAGGATAGTGTTCATGCGCTAGATGCAAAGCTGTAAACAGACCAGCAAAACCACCACCAAGGATGACAGTCTGATAAATTGGGTTGTTCATACAATCATTTTTCTCCAGTAATTGAGAGTACAGTTGACAGTTGACAGTTGACGGTGAATCGAAAATCGGAGCTGCAACGCAAGTTCTGCTATTTATTTAATGAAAAAGAAAGCAATTAATGCCAAGCTGAGAAAGATAGCGAGCAGAATAGCGTGTTCAACTTTCGGGCTAATAATCTTGACAGCAATCACTAAACTAACCGCCAGGAGGACAACGCCAACGTGCACAATGGTTTCTCCGCGTTGGTCAATTAGCGGATCTTTTTGAACTGATTCAGTAGCAGCAAGAAAGTAAATTGCGATGATTTCTGGTAATTGTTGAGTTAGCCAATTCATAAAAAAGCTCCTTGAATTTGACCGAAAAAGGTAAGAATGTCTGGGGTTATAGCTGTAATAAAAATTTCATATTATTCCTAGTACCGTATCTGCAAACTCATCTCCTTAATATAGCGGTTTTCAATGAAATGAGGTACGTCCAATTCAATTCGGAGCGGGAAAAGGAACCATCAATGCCTAATGCCTAATGCCCAATGCCCACGAGTACCTAATTTACCTAAGAAAAGCTATATAGGAATATTTAAATACGATTTGGTGACAAATAACCATCCATTTTGAGATTGTAAATTGCTAAGTTCGCCAGAGATATATCAGTGAAAATAGGACAACCCAAATCACGTCAACGAAGTGCCAGAACAGAGTACTTGCACTGACGCCGAAGTGACCTTTATTGTAGTTGCCCCGAATGAAAGAACGAGCCAGCATCAGCAACTGCAAGATAATGCCCGCAAGCACGTGCAGCCCGTGGAAGCCTGTTAGCAGGTAAAATGTGCCACCCATCAGCCCTGTAGTCAGCCGGAAGTTAAGGTTACTCCACTCGATCGCCTGAGCAACTAAAAAGTAAATTCCCATCCCAGAAGTCAATGCCAAAAGCCAGCGAAATTGAATGGTTTTATGGCGTTTAAGGGCATTTTCTGCGGCTTGAATAACGAAGCTACTTGAAAGCAGCACTACTGTATTAAAAATGATAAATTGAGACAATTCCGGCCCCTTGACACCAAGGGGCAACCAATTGGGATGGGTCAATCGGAGCGCAATATAGGTAAAGAAAAAACTGAGAAAGATTAGGCTCTCCGACAGTAGGAATACGGTAACGCCGAACATCCCTTTACCATGATGATCGTGAGCCAGCCCACCACCAATTGGCAAGAACCTTTGCAACCAATTAGGCAGGGACTGTACTAAGCGATCGAAACGGATCGGGCTTTCATCTATATGATGTGTAGGATTTGCCATAACTCCGATAATTTTGGATGTTGGATGAAAGGATTTTGGATTAAGGAAAAGCAGTCAATTACTCTCCATTTGCCTCATCTATTCTTGAGTAGCGGCAGCCTCCGGTATCGCTTTAGAGTTATAATGATAAGGCGGCTCATTGACAACAGGAATTGCCTCAAAATTCTCCCTCGGTGGCGGTGAAGAAGTCTTCCACTCTAACCCTGTAGCGTGCCAAGGATTATCGGATACTTTTTTACCCAATAGCAAAGAACCGACCATATTGGCAATAAAGGGCAGCGTAGATATCCCCAACAAAAACCCCCCCAAGCTAGCAATAATATTCCACCCTTGGAACTGGGGATCGTAAGAGGAAACCCGGCGCACCATGCCTTGTAAACCCAGTGGGTGCATGGGGAAAAACGTAAGATTAGCGCCGATAAAAGTTAAGAAGAAATGCACTTTTCCCCAGCCTTCGCCGTACATCCGCCCGGTTATTTTTGGAAACCAAAAGTAAATCGCCGCAAAGATTGCCATTGTGATTGTATTGTGGACGACGTAGTGGAAGTGACCGACCACAAAGTAGGTGTTGTTGACATGAATATCAAACGGCACTGAACTAAGCATGATGCCAGTAATTCCACCGAAAACAAACATTAGTACACCTCCCAAGGCAAATAACATTGGAGTTAAAAGATGCAGTCTACCATTCCAAACTGTGGCAGTCCAAGCAAATACTTTGACACCAGTAGGCACGCCAACTAACATTGAGGAAACCATAAATAGTATCCGCATCCAATTGGGTGTAGCACTGGCAAACATATGGTGTACCCAAACGAAGATGCTGACTAAACCAATTCCAAAAGAAGCGATCGCTACCGATCGATAGCCAAACAAAGGATTGCGAGAAAAGGCGGGGAGAATTTCCGAAAAGATGCCGAAAGCAGGCAGCGCCATCACGTAAACTGCTGGATGGGAGTAGAACCAAAATAAGTGCTGATAGATAATTGGGTCGCCATTCTCCAGGGGTTTGAAGAAATTTGTC
The DNA here is from genome assembly GCF_013179805.1 of Microcoleus asticus IPMA8. Lineage (GTDB taxonomy): Bacteria > Cyanobacteriota > Cyanobacteriia > Cyanobacteriales > Microcoleaceae > Microcoleus > Microcoleus asticus. The sequence goes on from NZ_SRRZ01000168.1 coordinate 7,373, forward strand.
CCAAAAGTGAGGTCAAAAAACAATAGGACGATCGCGCCCGTCAGGGAGGGTAAACAAATTAGTTGCAGCAACTGGGCACTGAGAACTGTCCAAACGAAAATCGGCATCCGAAAAAACGTCATCCCCGGTGCCCGCATCCAAACAATTGTAGTAATAAAATTGACTCCTCCCATAATCGATGAAATGCCCAGCAGCATTACACTCAGTATCCAAATAGATTCGCCATTGATGGGATAACCAGTTGGGTTTTGGAGGCTGATTGGTGGGTAAGACCACCAGCCAGCTTGAGCGGGCCCACCTTGTACTAAAAAGCTCGATAGTAGCAGGATACCTGCGGGGGGAATTATCCAAAAGGCGATCGCATTTAGAACGGGAAACGCCATGTCTTTTGCCCCAATCATCAACGGTACTAAGTAGTTGGCAAGACCAGCATTGAATGGGATAATCCATAAGAAGATCATTACCGTACCGTGCAAGGTGAATAAGCCATTATATAAAGAGCGATCGACCAAATCTGATTCTGGAGTAAGCAGTTCGCCACGAATAATCATCGCCAACAGCCCACCAATCAAAAAGAAAATAAAAGTCGTCACCATGTACTGAACACCGATAACTTTATGGTCGGTGCTAAAGCTGAAATACTCCCGCCAGTTGGTGTCAGGTTTGCTGTTGCGATCTTCGGAGTCGTCAGTAATTGGGATAGAATTATTTGTCATATATTTTTTATTTATGGGTAGCAGCTTGAGAAAGCCATTGACTATAAGTTTCACTTGAATCAACGTATACATTCGCCACCATCAAAGCAAAGTCGGTGCCGCTGAATTGGGAATCGCGCAGGTGATATTTGCCGATTTGGGTTGGTGTTAACACCAGGTCAATGTTGCGGTTGGGGATCATATCTTGCTTTAACCGGAATTCCGGGACATAAAAGCCGTGAATTACATCTTGGGAATGTAAACTTAAACGGGTACGTTCATTTACTCTCAGGTGTAATTCGTTACTAATGGCATTATTTGGATAGCGGAAAGACCAAACCCATTGTTTAGCTATAACCTCAATATTTTCAGTAATAGATTGAGTGGGGATGTTGACTGTTGCAGCGGTAGCAGATTCTTCCAATAGGTGCAGATGTACGATCGGTTGTAGCCCCTCAATATCTAGTTGTTGATAAATGCTGAAACTTTGAGCTGCAAGCCATAAAACTAGGAGGGTTGGGGCGGCAGTCCAAAGGATTTCCAGCCTCACATCGCTTCTGGCAGGATGACCGTGACTCCAGTCTCCCTTGGGCGCGCGACCGATGAGAATTGAGTATCCAATTGTGCCTGCGATCGCCAAAAAGATGAACGTTCCTACGGAGGTTAAAAAGCTAAATATCTGATCGACTCGTTTCGCTTCTGCCGTTGCCTGAATTGGCATCCAAGAGTAGGCTTGGTCTCCAATCCAGCGGGCTATTACCATAATTACCGCGATAAAAACCATCAATAACAGCGTGTCGAAAATTCTCCTCATTGCATCCCCTGTAAATCAATTCTCCTAGTATCTTTGTTGCCATCATTTGAGTAGTTTGCAGAGTGCGTCAGACGCAGTTATTGATTGATATAATCAGGGCTTGATTGTCTGACGCACCCTACTAGATGGGCCAGTTGCGTAAGTCCTAATTCTAGTATCTTTGTTGGCATCATTTAAGCAACAAATTTGGATTTTCACCTTGTCGGAGTAAGCCCGCTGCCGTATTATGTATCCCGAACTCGTCTCCCATCTGCGCTCCTAATGTTCCGTGAACAAATAACAGTCCCAACATGGCAATACCCACCAACAAATAGCTCCATTGCACTTGGATCGTGGCATCTTTGCGCCAGCGGTAGCGTTGCAATCCCCTCCACACGGTCATGGCAACGATCGCTGCTAATAGTAAAATCCCACCGATACCATGCAACAGCATCGTTGTACCAGCCCCCAACCCCCAAGCACTATTCATATTTGTGGGTGGGTTTGCCAGCATTATCTCAAAAAAGCCCGCTGCGACGGTAAAAAATGTGATCACAGCACTTGCTAAAAGATTGTACCAACCAACATCAAAAAAGCTGGAACGAATAGCAGTCAGAGCCAAAAATTTGAGGATTGGTTTTTCAAAGCGAAACAGCGTTCCTGCAATATCAAAAATTATGGCAATAATGAATAAACCCAAAGTGAAATGCACTAGCTGCGGATGAATTGGCACCTCGTAGGGTAATCCGTTCGCACCTAGTTTGAACCACAACCGATCGATAAGTTGCGAGTTCATTGTAATACTCCATTTTTTGTTGCTTCAACTACGGGTTCTACGTGCAGCCCGTATACCCAAACTAACTGACTCCCTAAATATTGTTGAAAGAATACTAAACAAATTAAAAATGATGCCACACCTAGATAAGGAACAGGTATTTTCAGCGGATTGCGGGCGCGAATCGCGAATCGCCATGCGGTAATCGCGACAATAATTGCCGAAAGCGACCAGCCAGTAACTGTGTGCAAATTCAGTATCGGCTTGACGGCTTCGTAAGGTTGGGCTAAACCAGCTTCAAACTGACCAAAAATGACGGCGAGGAAAATACTGACTGAAGCAACAAACATATTCCAGAAACTTACCTCTAACAAACGATGATTGCGGGTAAAATAGCCTACCACGTCGCAGAAGAAGGAAAAGAATATCATCGCGATCGCGAAATGGACGACGATCGGATGGAGCGGATCTGGGTAGGGTAGATTCGCATTATTGAGAGGTAGAGGCATCGCTTTCTCCTGTTTTAGTAGACTTGTTCCCGGAGGCAAGCTGACAGGTATTTCTCTAAATATAGATTGAGACTAATTCTACAAAAACATATCTATCTAAAGATTGATCTAAGCCTGAAAAATAACCATAGCTTCTCAAGCTATGAGGCTTTCAACCCTCTAAAGTTTTAAGGCGATCGCTTGTCAGATTATTGACACATTAATCACACACTAATGACATAAACTTAGCTCATATCACAAAAAGCATTGTTTGAAAATTAAAATAATATATAAGTTTCTAGATATAATCATGGATTCTACTCTCTCCTCAGAAATAGAGGCTGATTACCCCATTAGATAGACGTAGTTATTTCTACAAATCCCTAAAGTTAGCGCAGAAACCAAGAAATAAATCTTTAAGTAGTTACATTAAGTAGGGTGTGTCAGAGCGATAAAATTAGTGACAATTTCCAAAATTTGGGGTCTGACGCACCCTACAAGTTGATTTAAGTGTGACAGCTTGTAGGGTAGGCGATCGCCGACAACCAGATTAGCTTTCTTGTTACAAATTTATGGCGGATCTCGCCCACCTTACGTTTAATTATGTCCATCTAATTAACTGGTTCTTAATCGTACTTATTAGGTACAACTTTACTTCACGAAGAAAGAAAACTAGGAAAAAACATGAGCTATTCCCCTAATCTTCTTAAAGGTCAAAAAGCACTCGTAACTGGTGCAAGTTCTGGTATTGGTGAAGCGATCGCCCGTGCTTTGGCTGCATCGGGTGCTTCTGTTGCAGTCAACTACCATTCTGAACAGGAAGCAGCCGAGAAGATTGTCAGCGATATTAAATCACTCGGTGGGGAAGCGATCGCGATCGGTGCAAATGTTGCCAAGGAAGAAGAAGTTTTGTCTATGTTTGACCAAATGTACCAGCACTTTGGCACGATCGACATCCTCGTAAACAACGCCGGATTGCAAAAAGACTCAGCCTTTGTAGACATGACTCTCGACCACTGGAATTTAGTTATTGGTGTGAACCTAACCGGACAGTTTCTCTGCGCCCGTGAAGCAGCAAAAGAGTTTCTCAAACGGGGCGTGAAGCCAGATATCTCCAGTGCCGCCGGCAAAATCATTTGTATGAGTTCGGTACACGAAGTAATTCCTTGGGCGGGTCACGTCAACTACGCTACCAGTAAGGGCGGCATCCACATGATGATGGAAAGTATTGCCCAGGAACTCGCACCCCACAGGATTCGGGTCAATAGCATTGCACCCGGTGCTATTAAAACCCCAATTAATAAGGCAGCCTGGGATACGCCAGAAGCTGAGGCAAAATTACTAAAACTCATTCCCGCAAAACGGGTCGGAGATGTAACAGACATCGCTAAAGCTGCTGTTTGGCTTGCCTCGGATGACTCAGATTATGTGAATGGTGAAACTCTATTTGTAGACGGCGGCATGACTCTGTATCCAGGGTTCGCGACGGGGGGCTAGATGAACGCAGAACAGCAACAGCGCAATTTTTGACTTTTTATTACTATTAGCTAAATTGACGAGAGCGAGGAAGGCTTATGAATTCTGAACCAGTATCAACGGCGTGGGGGAAAATCCAGGCGATGACCAACAGCCTGATTGTCCTACTGCCAAATTTGGTGCTTGCCTTAATCGTCTTTGCCATCTTCTGGTTTGCCGCTGTGGCGTTCAAGTCGCTAGTCAAACGCCTCACTCGCAGGCATCAGCAGGCACGGAATCTGGGACTGGTACTGGGACGTTTGTCACAAGGCATTGTCATTTTAGTCGGTTTATTTGTTGCCTTATCTATTGTCATCCCGTCCTTCAAGGCAGGGGATTTAGTTCAACTGTTGGGCATTAGCGGTGTAGCAATTGGCTTTGCGTTTCGTGATATTCTCCAAAACTTTCTAGCGGGTATCTTAATTCTCTTAACTGAGCCATTCCAAATTGATGACCAAATTGTTTTCAAGAATTTTGAGGGGACAGTTGAAGAAATTCAAACTCGTGCCACAACGATTAGGACATACGATGGTCGTCGCGTTGTGATCCCGAATTCCGAGTTATTTACAAATTCGGTGACAGTTAATACCACTTGGGAAAACCGCCGAGTAGAGTATGACGTTGGCATCGGTTATGGGGATGACATTGAGCGGGCGAAGCAACTGATTATGGAAGCGATCGCCAATTTAGAGGGCGTTCTCAAGGAGCCTGCCCCAGATGCGTTAGTGATGGAGTTGGCTGAAAGTACCGTGAACATTCGCGTGCGCTGGTGGATCAATCCACCGCGACGTGCCGAGGCTCTCGATACGCGGGATAAAATTCTCACTGCCATCAAGAACAAGCTGACTGCCAACGGCATTGACCTACCTTTCCCGACGCAGCAAATCTTGTTCCACGACCAAACCGAGGAGACAGATGGCGATCGCTCGCGTCAGCGTGAAGGATGGCCTGCTGGGAACAAGGACGTGCCGAACTCATGCAGCATAAGCGGTTCCTTGAGAAAGCTGGTTGAGATGCGGGCGCAAAGAGATGGGAACGGGAAGGAATGAGTCAGTCTCAGATTGGCATCGCGAGGCTGATAGGAATTCACAGGAGGTGATATGCGGCAACTACTCGTCCAAGTTCCACGCGGATGTGGGAAAAATGTCCTTGACATCGCCAAAGCTTGTCACGGCACAAATCTCGTCCACTTTGAAGCGACTGGGAGGGAAAAACCACTAGACGTGGTAATCGTGTACGTTCCCAACCAGAAAGTTGAGGAACTGCTGGGAGAGTTGGAATCGCTTCCGGAACTCCACGTTACGCTAATTCCGCGCGGGGTGATTGCTCTAGAGCCACCAGCATCTGAGGCACCTCAGCAGGTCAAGAACGTAGAGCCTCGCAGCCCCATCGAGATATTCCTTGCTGGTTTACAAAGTGTCGGTTCGTGGAAAGGCTTTCTAGGATATGCCGTGGCTGGGGGTATAGTGGTTTGGATCGGCTTGTTTACGAATACCAGCTATCTTCTAGTCGCAGCTATGCTGATCGCACCGTTTGCTGGACCGGCAATGAACACAGCGATCGCAACAGCGCGGGGTGACGGACACTTGCTCCAACGTACTCTCTTACGATACTTCGCAGCCCTTGCCGTGACAATCCTAGTGGCATGGGCGCTGAGCCTGATCCTACAGCAGGAAGTTGTAACCTCCTCCATGAGCGCTACGAGTAATACCAATTTCATAAAATAGTGCTACAGTTAGTAGAAGTGCATTTTGCAATTGACTAGCCAAATAGAGGTCAAAAAAATGTCAGGAGTT
>NZ_SRRZ01000169.1:0-4112 GCF_013179805.1 Microcoleus asticus IPMA8
GCTCAAGCATTCTATTAAGTTATTAATACATTACTTGAAATTTCACGATATTCCCATTCCTGGGGCATTCATACCTTGATTCAGCAACGCCGAACGGTTTTTGTGTTATGTCATCTACCTCGCGCTGGCTCATCCGTAATATTACTTAATAAAATTCCCCATCTTTATCAAAACTTTAATTAAAAAAGTGTTTATAAAGAAAAGTTTATATAGATTTTCATAAAAAACAGTTATGGTTACTACAACCTTCAGAAATGTTTCGGACGCAAGTCGCGAAACAGGGAAATTATTGTCTTTTTTTAGCTATCAAATAGGTGTATTATGCCAAATTTAAATAATCAAGTTTCAGGAAGTACGATCGCCTTTATCGATCCTCAAGTTGAAGATTATCAAAGTTTGATTGCCGGGGTAACAGCGGGTACGGAAGTAGTCGTTTTGGATGGGAATCAGGATGCGATAGACCAAATTACTGATATTTTAGGCACTCGCAGCAATATTGACAGCATTCACATTGTTTCTCACGGTGCTCCGGGTAGCTTGCAATTGGGCGACGGTAGCTTGAGTTTAGATGATATAGAGTGCGATCGGTATTCTCTACAGCAGTGGTTTTCGCCACGAACCGACTCAAGGAGCAAAAATCGACCTAATATCCTGCTGTACGGGTGTTCAGTAGCAGCAGGCGGGACAGGTAAAGCATTTGTCAAACGCTTGAGTGAGTTAACCGGCGCTAGTGTTGCTGCTTCCCAAAACCTCACGGGAAGTGTAGCAAAGGGCGGCGACTGGGAACTGGAAGTCAGAACCGGGAAAATAGAAACGCCGCTGGTATTTGAAGCCGAAGTATTAGCGGGTTACGAGTATGTTTTGAATAGTTTTGGTGCTGCGACTAATTTTCCCGTAGGTTCCGATCCTGTCTTCGTCGATGTCGGAGATTTTAACGGCGACAAAATAAAGGACTTAGCTGTGGCGAACTCTGCCGCTTCCGGCGGCGGCGGCGGCGGTTCTGGCACATCTATTCTATTAGGAAATGGCACGGGTAGCTTTGGCACCGCTACTCTGTTGCCACGGGGGACAACTGCCCTGGCTGTCGCTAAATTTAATCCAGATAACTATGACGACTTGGTTGTAAATAATGGCAGTGGTTCTGTATCAATATTTTATGGGAGTAGCACTGGCTTGGGTGCTCCCGTCGATCTATCTTTCGACTCGCGGATTTTCAGTACATACATTGCTGCGGAAGATTTTAACGGTGACGGCCGGCCAGACTTAGCTTTAGCGACTAATCGCGCTACGGGTTCCCCCCCTGGTAATAGTGTCGTCTCAATTCTATTGCAGAATCTTGATGGCACTTTTGGGACTCCTCAAAACTTTTTGGTAGGAATAGGGCCTCAATCTATTGCCGTCGATGATTTTGACGGCAACGGCACAAAAGACTTGGCTGTCGGGACCAATGGTAACGGCCTTTCAATTCTCTTGGGGAATGGTAGTGGGAGTTTTGCCCCGGCCAACAAGATTACAGTGGGGTCACAACTATTTTCTGTGGCTGTGGGGAAATTTAACAGCGACTCCTTCCCCGACTTGGCTGTACCGGACCTGCAGTCTAACAACCTCTCAATTCTGCTGGGAAATGGTACTGGGGGGTTTACTACTACGGAAATTCCAGTGGGACCGAGTGCTTATTTCGTCACCGTTGCTGATCTCAACGGTGACTCCAAGCAAGACTTGGCTGTCAGGAACAATAACACTGACATAGGGGCGAAGGTTTCAACTCTGTTAGGGAATGGCGACGGCACATTTACCAAGACTGCTGATTTAGATGCGGGATTGCAGCCTACTTCTGTTATTGCGAAGGATTTGAACGGGGACGGTTTGCCTGACTTGGCCACCACTAACTTCAGTCCTACTAACAACGTTTCGGTGCTGCTAAATACACCCAATACAGTTAATTTCGGTGCTGCAACTTACAGTGGCACTGAAGGAACCACAGACACAGTAGTTAATATTCCCGTCACCCTCAGCGGTGGCACACCCTTCAGTGATGTAGTTGTACCAATTGTCATCGACCCCAGCAGCACAGCCACCGAAAATTCCGACTACGCCTTTTCCCCTACCTCGATTAAATTCCCCGCAGGTGCAACAGGTGCCGCACTCACCCAGAATGTTGCAGTTACTATCAAACCCGACAATCTCCCTGAAAACGCCGAAACCGCAATTCTCAACTTTGGCACAATCACCGGTGGTGTTGGCGGTACAACAAAACAAACAACATTAAATATTGCAGCCAACGGTACTGTTTCTTATGCCATTGCCGCCGGTACTGCCAGCATTCCCGAAGGCAATAGTGGCACAAAACCTCTGACTTTCACCGCGACTCGCAGCGGCAACACAGGCGGGGCAAGTAGCGTCAATTATACGATCGCCGGAACAGCTACAAACGTCAGCGATTACAACAACATCGGTGGCACTTCAGGGGCAACTACTGCTACTGGCACAATTAATTTTGCCGCCGAGGAAACATCGAAAACCATTACTCTGGATGTATTAGGCGACTCCCAAGGTGAACCCGACGAAACCATAGCCGTCACCCTTTCAAATCCCACAGGCCCGGGCGTAACACCGACAATTACCACTGCTACGGCTACCACAACTATTACTAATGATGACAAAGCTGGCTTTACTGTTAACCCAACAGGATTAACTACAAGTGAAGTCGGTGGCACTGCTACCTTCACTGTCAAACTCAATTCTCAACCGACTGCTAACGTTAAATTTGGTTTGAGCAGTTCCAATGTTGCCGAAGGAACTGTTTCGACTGATAGCTTAACTTTCACTCCCGCTAACTACAATGAACCGCAAACAATAACCGTGAGTGGTGTTAACGATTTGGTAGCTGATGGCCCTCTAGCATACAAAATTGTCACGGCTGCTGCTGAGAGTACCGATGTTAATTACAATAACCTCGATCCTGAAGATGTCACCGTCACCAACAGTGACAATGAAACTCCGGGAATTACGGTGAATCCGACGGCGGGATTAATTACGGGGGAAGATGCCACCAAGGCTAACTTTACTGTGGTTTTGAATACTCAGCCAACTGCTGATGTGAGTATCCGTTTGAACACGGATAATGTTGCGGAGGGAACAGTTTACCCTGCCAGCATAACTTTCACTCCGGCTAACTGGGATACAGCGCAACCAGTAACAGTAACAGGGGTTGAGGATAGCATTGCTGACGGCGATATTGATTACAAAATTGTTACGGATGCTGCTGAGAGTACAGATCCGAATTACAGCAACAAAGATGTAGCGGATGTTAGCCTCAGCAATAAGGACAATGATACCGCTAGTATTTCTATTACTCCTACGGCAACAACTGCTACCGAAGGCGGCGCGACGGGCAGTTATGCGATCGAGTTAACATCGGATCCGAAGGCCTCTGTTACAATTAACTTTGTTAATGCCGGAGGTCAAATAAAGCCGATCGGCTCTGTTACCTTTGACAGCAGTAACTGGAATATTCCCCAAACAAGGATTGTCACTGCTACCGACGATAGCAAAGCCGAAGGTACGCACACCAGCACGATCGCTCACACTGTTACCACTACCGACACTAAGTATAGCGGCACAACAATTCAGGATGTCAGTGTAGCGATTACCGACAACGACACAGCAGGTGTCAGCATTACACCTACGAGCACAACTGCTGCTGAAGGGGGTGCGAATGGCAGTTATGAGCTCAAATTAACGTCGCAGCCGATCGCGCCTGTAACTATCACTCTCACAACAGGTGAGCAGATTCAGGCGATCGCCCCTATCACTTTCACTACCGATAATTGGAATATAGCTAAAACCGTTACGGTGAAAGCTGTTGATGATACGGTTGTCGAAGGCGCGCACAGCGCTAATATTACTCACACTGTGAGTGGGGGTGATGCTAAGTATAATCTAGTTGTGGTTCCAGGGGTGACAGTGGCGATCGCTGATAACGATGTAGCGCCGACACCGACACCGACACCGACGCCGACACCTACTCCGACAACTGCTACGACGACAGCTAACGCGACACCGCCAGCCGCAGCAACAGAAGACACACCGCACGCGGCGACACAGGAGCG
>NZ_SRRZ01000169.1:4122-13369 GCF_013179805.1 Microcoleus asticus IPMA8
CTGCCCCCTGCCTACACCCCTTACCAGCACGCCCTCGCGCGAGCGTCCTCGTACGACTGCTACGCCTACCGCTACGCCAACAACTGTTACACCGACGCCGACTCCGACGCCGACACCTGCTCCGACATTTAACTTGAGGACAGGTAACGAAACACCGCTAGGTAACGAAACAGCCGACACACAGAAGAATTGGTGCGGCGTAGAAGCTGGATTGGATAAACTTGAGAAAATTCTTGACGACCAATTACAGGCAGTTAACCTACCCATTGTCGGCCCGCTCAAGAACATTTCCCCAGATTTTATTGGCAACTTCAAGACTAAGTTAGTCGATGCAGTTAAAAATGGGGCAAATCAAACTCTGAGTCAGTTAGAAAGTAGCATCCGCACAGCACTTGGGCCAGATTTCACAGTCGCTCTAACTGGGAATTCGACACCTGATGAAAGTAGCTTGCTAATTACTGTGGGCAAACAATATCAGTTTCCCGACATCAATCTCTCGAAAAACTTAGGAGTACCGGCATTAAGCTTAGATGTAGATGGAAAAGCCAAATCAAAATACAACTACAACTTGTCCCTAGGAGTTGGTGTCAGTAAAGAGTTTGGCTGCTACATAGATACTGACAAAACCAAATTAACCGCCAACATTGACTTCGGCCTAAATGACCAATTCAAGGCAAAAGGCAACTTAGGTTTTTTCCAAGTTGACCTGGCCAACGATACCAAAAACCCTACTAAAGTCGATGCCAATCTTGAAGTCAAGCTGAAGGACTTAGACAATCTGGGCGGCCCGAATGATGGAGATCGCCTCACCTTGCCAGAACTGCAAGGCAGCTATCAGTTTAAAGACTTATTCAAAGCAAACTTAACGAGCAATGCTAATCTCGGTCTCACAGCAAAAACCAGCATCAACGGCAATGCTGCATTCCCCTCCTATAACTTCGACTTAGCAGTTAATTGGCCGCTCCTAAATTACGCTAACGGTCAATTAACCGGGCCGCAAAAGCCCACAGTTGCATTTAACAATATGCAACTTGATTTGGGGACATTTGTCAATAATTTTGCGAAACCAGTTATCGGTAAAATTTCCGATGTCATTAAACCATTTCGACCAGTTATCAACTTTCTGAATGCCGACACCAAGTTACTATCTAAACTAGGTATAGCGGGGTCATTCGATAAAAATGGGGATGGCAAAGTCAGTGTACTAGAACTGGCCGCAAAAATCTCTAATACCGATATCGATACTAGCTTTTTAGATGCGGTTGCCAAGATTGATAAAGTTGTTGATTTGGCAAACCAAATAGCGAACTCTCCCGATAAAATCGACTTGGGTTCCTACACTCTGGGGAATATAGATGTTGCCGATAACAGTGCGAATCTTCAAAATGCTTCGCCAGTGCCAAAAACTGCCCTACAGCAAACCGCCAGCCAACAAATCAACTCCAAAACAGGCGGCAAGGTCAAGGACTTCTTAAATGCTTTACAAGATATTGATGGCTTTGATATCCCACTCTTGACCCAACCGCAAACTGCGATTCAGTTACTGATAGGTAAACCGGATGTTCCCGTATTCACCTATCAGATGCCAAAACTGGGATTTGACTTTAATATTCGGAAAGATTTTCAGATATGGGGGCCGCTTAAGGGTTTACTGGAAGGCAAGTTTAGTGCTGCCGCTCATTTAGGATTTGGGTACGATACCTATGGATTAAACCAGTGGAAAAACTCTAACTTTGCTGCGAGTTCTGCTGACAAAGTTTTGGATGGATTTTATGTGAGCGATCGCGAAAATGCTGACGGTACAGGGCCAGATGTTGACGAACTCAGTCTTGACGCTAGCATTAGCGCAGGTGCTGGGGTAAAGGTACCAAAAATTGCCGAGGGTTATGTCAAAGGCGGAATTCAAGGAAAGGTAGGCATCGATCTGATAGATATCGGAGAATTCCAGCCCAAAGTCGGCGGCGACGGAAAAATCCGAACATCGGAAATTACTTCCCGCATCAGCAAACCCTCGGAACTGTTTGATGTAACAGGAAAAGTTAATGCTTTCTTGGGCGCGGAGGTTAAGAGCATATCAGTCCAATTCTGTAATAAAACCACTCCAGCATTGAAAATTTTTGGCAAAACCATAATCCCTGCAATCACCATACGTATTCCTTGCGGATTAGATTACAAAACAGTCTACGACAATAACTTTGCCACATTTGAGTTAGCTAACTTTAGTTTGGGGCCGAGTTCTAGCACTAGGGGCCGAGCAATTAACGGTTACATAACCGGGGGGACAGTCTTCTTCGATGCCAACTTTAATGGAATCAAAGATGAAAACGAACCGTTCTCAATTACTAACGCCGATGGCAGCTTTGACTTAGATGTCTCTCTTGACCAATTCGACAAAAATAACAGCGGCGACCTCGAACCAAATGAAGGCAAAATTGTACTGATTGACGGCATCAATACCTCTACTTATTTGCCGCAGCAAACGCCCCTATTTGCCACACCAGATGCTACTGTCGTCACTCCGTTAACTACCCTAATGACAGAGTTAGTCGAACAAGGTACTGACCCCAATCAGGCGCAAAGTCAGGTTAAATCTGCACTGGGACTGTCGTCAGCAATTGACTTGACTAGCTACGATCCGCTAGCAGCAATTACTCAAAACGATCCCAATGGTTTAGCGGTTTATGCAGCACACGCTCAGGTACAAAATACCATTGTCTCAATCACAGATTTAATTAGCGGTGCTGCAACTACTGATAAAAATGAAATTGCCTCTAGCGTAATTTCCACCATAGCCAATCAAATTAAATCTGGCACTCTCGACTTAAGCAATTCCACCCAATTGCAAGCGATTATTCAGTCGGCGACGAGTCAACTGCAAGTACCGCAAGTATCTAGTATTGCTTCGGATGCTGCCCAAATTATTGCCGAGGGAAATCAGCGAATTAGTGATCTCGCATCCAGCAATACCTCGCCCTCAGATGCCGCGACAGAAATCGCCCGCATACAAAAAGTCGCACAAGGAGAAGTAGCCCAAGATTTACTGCAAGTCGCAGCCGGAAATAAGACGATTCAGTCGGCGATTTCCGAAAATACTGGTGCATCTCTAAATACCAAAATTCAGTCGGCGACAGCTAACAATCCAACAGTGCGCAATACTTTAGATACAGATGACTCCAGTACACCATCTACACCCGAAGAACCTTTCTCCAGCAGCGGTATTGAATTCGTTAAAGATGGGGAAAATACTACCGAAAGCACAGATGGCGATGATACCCTCATGGGCAGCGCTAGCGATGATATATTGCGCGGTAAAAAAGGAAATGACTTGCTGTTTAGTCTTGATGGCAACGATTGGATGAATGGCAATCAGGGGAACGACTTAACAGATGGTGGAATTGGTGACGATACTCTCTACGGCGGAAAGGGTTTTGATACCTTGACTGGTGGTGCGGCTAGTGACTTCCTTTCTGGCAATCGAGGTGAAGATATCCTAATTGGTGAAAAATCCGACGATACCCTCTACGGCGGTCAAGGCAATGATATTCTGCTAGGAGGTCAGGGTAACGATTTCCTCAGTGGCGATTTGGGGAATGATACCTTAGTAGGGGACGTAGGGAGCGATCGCTTCTTATTATCTACCAATTCTGGTATTGCTACTGTTGCTGACTTTGAAGTTGGCCAAGACTTGTTAGTATTGGGTAACGGGTTGAGTTTCTCGCAATTGGAAATTGTCCAAGATAGCGATGCAACATTAATCCGGTTGCCACAAACAGGGGAGATTTTAGCTTCTCTGGTCGGTGTTTCTGCTAGCAGTATCAGTGCTGTTAATTTCGGATTGATTTGAGTAGGGACACGGCAATGCCGTGTCCTCAATTGTTGAATGGCCGTGTCCTCAATGGCAGTGTTGTCGATAGTTATATTCGATTGGGCGAGGGCGTTGGATCCTCGCCCTTGCTACGACGTTTTGGGGTAGGGAAACGGCATTGACCTGTCCTTCGTAGCCGTGTTGTCGTTGGTTATATCCGAGGGGGGTGAATCGGGCAATTTCATGATCCAATCCGGTTGATTTTACCTGTTACCCGAAATTAGGACACGGCAGTGCCGTTTCCCTACAATTAATCGGGTGATGCTTACATCCGAGTCGAGATCATAATTATTTGGGGGTAAGGAAATGGCATTGCCGTTTCCAGATTTGCCGTGTTATTGATGGTTATATTTTACCTTTAACATCAGCACCGCTGATATCGCATTCCCGGTAACTGCGAAACTAATCCCAACAATTCCAACTGCAAAAGTATACTAGAAACTGTTCCCGCTTCTAATCCCGCTGCTTCGACAATTGTATCAAAAGAAATCGGCCCAGATGCGATCGCACTTAACACCTTAGCCAATTCCGGCTCCAACGGCGGCCCTTGCTTTTCAACCGTCGGATTTGCCGGAAACAGCGACAACTGCTGCGCATTATCCAATTTTGGCATAGCTCCGAGCATTTCCAACAACCTCTCTTCGCTTAGGAGTCGATCGCTACTCGGCAGAATCGGATGAGCACCTTTACTCAGCAATTCCAAACACCCAAAAGAACGCTCGTCATCCAATCTTGCCGTCAAAACATACACATCCCGGCAAAAATCATTCGCTTGATAAGCAGTAATTAACGCGCCCGATTTGTGCGGAGCTTCTATCACTATTGTAGCGCGGCTTAACCCAGCAATTATGCGATTTCGGCGCGGAAAATTAGTTCTATTCGGTTGAGTACCCGCCGGATATTCGCTAATTGCCAATCCCTGCTGCAAAACGCGATCGCACAACCTCTCATTTGGCTTAGGATAAACGATATCGACCCCAGTTCCAAATACAGCCAAAGTCCTGCCTCCTGCCTCCAAACAGCTTGTATGAGCCTCTGTATCAATGCCAGCCGCCAATCCCGAAACCACAGTAAAACCGCTTTTAGCTAAAGCCGTACTAATTTTGCGAGTCCACCTTCTGCCGTATTCCGAAGGGCTGCGAGTGCCAACAATTGCCACCGTCGGCGTAATTCCTTGATTCTCTTTTACATCGACTAAACCGCGATAGTACAGCACCGGCGGTGGATTGGGAATTTCCAATAATAAGCGGGGGTAATCTGGATCGGCGGGCGTCCAAAAACAGGGATTTTTTATAAGATGTTTTTCGATAAATTCTTCAGGATTAAGTTTAGTTCGTTCTTGCAAAATAGTTTCAAGTATCTGCTTGCCAAACCCTTCGACTCGCATTAAATCTACTGGTTTTGCCGTCCAAGCTTCTGCCAAACTATTAAAATTTTGATGCAATCTTTGCAACAAAATCGGCCCGATACCGTTAATTTGCGACCATGCTAACCAGTAAGCGCGTTCTTCTAGCAACGAGTTGCCCTCAACTTATCTGATAATAATTTTATCATCTTCGGTTGAATATAGTAGGGAAACGGCACTGCCGTGTCCTGTATCCCTTGGGTAGGGAAATGGCACTGCCGTGTCCTGTATTTTCACAGATGGCCGGGTAGGAAAACGGCACTGCCGTGTCCTGTATTTCCACAGATTTAAAACTGTTATATAAATATTTTTTTACGAACCGCGAAGGCGCTAAGAACGCGAAGGGAATTAAGAAGGAAGTTTACAATTACTGGCTAGGTTTTCCAATCTACGAAACGGGCGTAAATATAAGCAATAATTTCTCCGATCACAGTCCGAAAACCTTCGCTCGATTTCCACCATTCTTGGGAATTGTAATCTTGCGGTTCAGCCGCTATAATCCCAACTTTAATGGCAGGATTCAGCACTTCTTTGAAAACAATCCAACTTCGGCGGGCGTGAGGGCCAAAAGAATAAAGATTAATTGAGTCAACTTTTATCGCAGAAGCAGCCAGCCAATCGCTAAGTGCGATCGCAGAAGCAGCAGTGCGGTGTTTCACAACACTCGCTGCTGGTACAGCTACTACTTTGTTTTTATCAAATCCTAGCGCAATACAAGTCGCGGCAGTCAGTTCGGCATAATTTTTATACTCAGCCAAATAGTAGCCTTTACTTAAAGGAACTCCTGTGGTAATTAATTGGCGGTATTTGCCTTTTTTGAATTCGGCGATCGCACTTTCGATCGCATAATCGGGTAACCAGCCTTCGACAACCAATATATCTGCTTTAATCGGCGCATTTACCGCCAAAAACGGATGGATATTTGTGAGAATTAAGAGCATTGCAATTATTAATACCATCAGAGCAACTACCCAAAGTTTCCTGGTAATTGCCCACATTTCTCGGCGGATTAGACTCATTTTGATTTTGAGTTTTCGCAGGATTGCAAAATTCATATAGCAGATGTAGAAGGAAGAAGGAAGTCAGATCTTCTTCCTTCTACTATACTATTGGTGTTTCAGATACTCAAAAACGCTTTTATCCCCGATATCCTGCGGCATCGGTTGAAAAAACTTGCGCACAGCAAATATGATAAACAAAGCCGCCCAAACTGCTAGCAAAAACTGTTCATTTTCGGCTGACAAAAAGCCGAAAATATGTCCTAAAATTAAGAGAGGAACTCCCGGAGTCAAAAACTTAGTTTCTAGGCGGTTAAAGCAGAATGCTTCCTTAAAATAAACGCCATTTAAGGCAGCAAAAGTAAAGCCAATTCCCCACAACGTGGCTGGATGTTCGTACACTGCTAAAGCTAGAGGTTGGCTGCTTTGTAACGCCACAAACAATGCTGCCGCGCCACCGATCGCCCAAAACGCCTGTAGTGCTCGGTGCAGCGCAATCATGTAAATGTGAATAGTTGCCAAGCTGACGCCTAAAGCTATCCAGAAACAAGCAAAAACAGGCGTTACAGCTTGGATTGCAATCGGGTTGTCCCCCTGTTGCAGCACCAGAGTAGCGCCGATCGCAAAACACAGCGCCGCCACCCCCAATCCAGCGCGGTAAATCAACACTCCCGCGCGATCGCTTTGAGTAATCGTAAACTCGCCGAATTGTCCTTGATAGACTTCCGATTCATCAGGCGATTTCAGTAGTTGCATTACAGCTTCCTCCTATTAGACACGAATGTACTTCTGCCAAGATATACTTTATTGATAAACCGATATAGCGAGACCGAGCGATGCCTAAATTTAACAAGCCTAAACTTAACCAGCCTAAACTTAACCAGTCTAAAGTTAACAAATCTAAATTGGACGATCGCCCAGATCCAAGCAAATCCCTTCCTTCACAATCCGAACTTCCTGTAGTTCAGCTTGATGAAACCATTGTAGCAGGCAGAAGACCGAAACCGCTAAACGACTTGCAGCGCCTGCTGGCGGAAGTACCCGAATTTAGCTCGGGGTTCGATCCAGAAATGTTCGCCCATCTCCATGAAAGTATCCCCTTTAGTCTCAAGCAATTTGAAAGTAAAATTAGGAAAATTTTAGGGTCGAAAAATATTGATGTCAGCCTTGAAAATTCCGCCAAATATCTAGAATACATCAAGCAAAATATTCAACTCCCGTGCCACGTTACCGGTATAGAAGAGTTTGAATGGGAAGAAGAATATACGATAGGTTCTGGCAGTAAAAAAGAATATGCTAGGCTCAAAAAAACTCAACCTTCTTCTACTGATAGATTCAAAATTAATCGGTTTGAGGATTTTAGGGTTGAGGAAGAAGGCATATTTGTGGAAGTGCAGCGCGTCGGCGAGTGCCAAAAGTTTATCTTGCCTTTATCCGAGTTAGAATCAGTTGATATGATTTCCCCGAACAATCAGTTATTAGATGATTATGCCGTGTGGATTGCCAATTATTAAGGAAGTATTGGAAGAGGGAGAGAGAGGGAGAAGAGGAGAGGGAAAAAAATCTTCACGCTTGACTTATTCCCTCAACATCTATCCGTTAAATTCGTTGCCGAACTTCTTAATTAAATTGAAGCGGCAAAGTGCGATCGCGAAACCAAAGCCAAAGCTTCAACCAAACTGCGAACAGCCGCAATCATCGCCACTTCGCTATTAAGTTGGCTGACAGCAGAACCGACACCAATACCCGCAGCACCGGCTCCAATAGCGAGGGGTGCGGTGACGCTGGAGATGCCGGAAGCACAGAGTACGGGGACGGATACGGCGCGGGAAATTTCAAAGGCTGCGGCTAAAGTAGGCGCTGCTTTTTCAATTAATCCCAAGGTGCCGGCGTGAATTGGCTGGGCGCTGGTGCCGCCTTCAGTTTGGATAATGTTAGCCCCAGCTTTGACTAATTCTGTTGCTAATTGCACTTGTTTGTCGAGTGCCAAAATGTGGGGAACTGTCACAGAAAGAGTGATGTTCGGAAATAGCGATCGAGTTTCGCGAGTCAACTGCAAAACTTCCTCAGCTTCAAAGCGGCGGCCTACTGCGTAGAAAGCATCAAAGTTGCCAATTTCAATCAAATCAGCGCCAGCTTCTACCGCAGGCACAAACTTTTCCGGTTCCACAGCCGATACACAAATTGGTAAATTTGTCAATTGTTTTGCCATCAATACCAAATCTCGATCGGCAGCAATATCGACAAAGGAAGCACCGCCGAGATCCGCTGCTTTGACGACAGCCGCAACGTTCGCGCCATCAAAATTATTTAAACCGCTGATAATTTTCAGGGCGCGACCTTGCTCAAATGCGCGCTGCAATTTAGAATTTACACTCATCGTTAGTTTTCCAACTCAAAAAATTTCTTAGACTTATTTTGACACGGATTAGAACAATTTATGATTTTTAATTCTTAATTTTTAATTACTTCCCGGCTGTCGAAATTTGTGCACATCTTTGATAACTTGTGTCCAGCCGTCAGAGAGAGATTCGAGAATACGAGATCCCTTTTCTTTCGCCGCCGTCACATCGCCCAACACACCACTTTCAGTCAACTCTCGCGTCAGCCAAGCAAAAGGCAAATTCCCTTCCATACTCTGCAAACTGTCGATCGGCAAATTTTTCGGATATTCTGTAACAGCCCGTTCCATTTTCACCGATCGCGGCAAAATTGACAACATCAAACTCGTTTCTGCATCACCCGCGTGAATCCCAAACTCCAACTCCTTCGCCGTCAATAATTCAGCAGCAACATTCGGAACGCGCCAAACAATACTCCGGACAGTTTTTAAAGAGGGATGCGATGCCTTCGGCAAGCAACGCTTACGCAATACAGCAGAGAAGTGGAAACAGTGAGTGCAATCTGAACCAAAAATCAACAGAAAAAAAGGCACTCTTTTCGGTTAAGCTATAAAAACACACAAGCTCAACAGATTGC
>NZ_SRRZ01000017.1 GCF_013179805.1 Microcoleus asticus IPMA8
ACTTTTTTTAAGCTAATTGCTCCGACAACTGTGAATGAGAGCGCCGCGATAGAATGGTTTTAAATCGTAGACTCTATTACCACAGAGTGAACGTGCATGGGTTCGTGTTAACCCCAATAAAACGCCCATTTCATCCAAAAAAACCAGGTTGTCAGGGTCAATATTTTTCACTTTTTCCCAATATTCACACCTGAGAATTTGTACTCTTTCAGTGGCAGACTGACTACTGCGTACGGTCTTTTTTTTCGCGTTAAATTTTCTTTTTGTAATTCACGACACATCATGCTAGGACTGACAGCTTCCTTGTAGTTCATCAGCCAATATTCACTTGGGTTCTGACAGCGTGCTATCCGGATATTTTTATACCATCTGGGTTAATTCAGTCCGGTGCGAGTTTAACACACTTTTCATGCTTCCAAGAAAGTTTTTTGGGTTGAACGTGACCAGTCGTTTGTTTTTGTTTTTAAATTTTTTTAACAAACGCTTTACTCACATCAAAACGTTGGGCTACTTTCCTGACTGATGTATCACCTTGTTCATAGGCTTTCACTATTTTTTTACCAAACTCGATCGAATAAGCTTTCATTTTTTCTGCTGATGTACTCAATAGAGTGTACCACATATACATGGAATCTGCTGTATCTAGAACAGACTTCACATAAGAAGCAAGACTTCTATTATAGCAAATAATCAAAATTCTCGGGTTCTCTAGAATTTTATTTGCTAATAACTTAGCTCGCGATAGCAGAATTAAAGTTTTACCTGAACCGGCTACCCCATAAATAATACGATGCCCTGTACCGATCGCTTTAACTATACATTCTTGACGATAATCTAAAGTTTTAATTATCGCATAAGTATTATTTGTAGATTAAATTTCCACTTTTTTTATCGCTATTTCCGGGTAAAGGATACCCTTAATAGTTTCTATTTGCTCCGCTGTGAGAGGTGAGAAAGAGAATTTAACAGCAAAATTTTTTGTTAATCTACTAACTAATTCTCTACGATCGACCTTGCTCAATAATTGTAATTCATCTTTATAGATGACTTGGCTAGACCGTAAATTTTCATAAATATTATTTTGCGTGGCTTGCTCTTGTGTGAGATCTGGGGGGGGTAACAAAGAGGCTTAGGATATAGACCAAATAAGGGTTGCAGCCCTCATACCTTGTTCATAAAAGCGACGTTTAGAAGGAGTTAACTTCATTAACTGTTGCATCTCCAAAGCATATTGTTCTAGATAACCAACCCACTTTTCGGCATCTACGCCAACACCAAATGTACTCCGTCTACGATATTTTTTCTTGGGTTCTTTGCGACGAGATACATATTTTTGTACCTGCTTTTTTCTCAATTCAGTGCCTTGAAATATTGCCGAACTGTAGGCAAGCGTCATCAGGAGAATCATATTAATAAGTCTGTTTCCTTTGAGGCTAGTCCCTTCAAGATCGTAGCCTCCTTTTTTGCAGTCTCGAAACATTTCTTCAATGCCCATCCGCTGCTTATAAGCATTGATTGCTGCTGGCAATGAACCTAAATCCGTGAGAATAAACCAAGCTTCTTTAACTTGATATTTCCCATAATTTCTTTGCCATTTACAAGCAAGCTCAAATCCGGTTGGAGGCCCGTGTTTTTCTCACTTTTTTTCCTTGAACATACAAAGATGTTCCTGGTACTATTCCTAATTCATCTAACCGTTGCCAAATTAAATTTTCCATTTCGATACAATGATTTTTTTTGAGTCTCAAGCAAAACGACACACCCTTTGATTTAAGCCAGTTTCCTAAATCAACAGAACAAAATTCACGGTCTCCTAAAACGATAACTTTATCTGATGAAAATAATGGTAAAATTTGCTCTAAATTTTTAGTTTGTGACTCCAAGTTACTGTTTCCTAATTTTGGCAACAGCGACCAGTATAATGGAATTGCTCTTTTTTCCCAGATTAGGCTAACCATAAAAAGATTAATGCGCCCCCATTGACTGCGGTCAATTGCGATTGATAAACGAGTACCAACACGACAATAAGTTGTCAACCAATAAGTAATTAATGGGAACCAAATTAATGAAATAGTTAAGTTTGGCAAATCCAAAAATCTTTGTAACTTACGTCGCCGAGTTTCGCTGGTAATTAGAGAGGGAAATACGCGGGAGAGCCGTTCTAATCTGATTTGTTTTTCGGATTGTATCACGGGTAACAAGATTTCAATCAGCTTAAACTGAGCTAACGTTAGTTTTTTTTCTCTCAGGAATGCGGTAGAATGTTGGTATCATTATTTTTTGGATAGGCAAGCGTATAACAATTTTGCTGCCTATCTTTTTTGAGCAGCGGATTGGCTCAATCCTTACTCCCTCTTTGTTTCAGCCTGGTTGTTACCCCCCCAGGTGTGAGATTAGACATTACGGTGCAAGTACCCACCGGAAAATTTATATTTTCTGGGTTTGTTGAATCAGTTAAAATAGAATATTCTTGGAATTGAGATAAAATTGGATCTAAATGATTGTTTAAAGCTTTAGTAGGTGAAGGTAAAATATCTAATTCTTCCGTTACTTCAGCCGTTTGAGGGGCGCGCTTACGGGTACGCCTACCTTCTCTATTTTCGAGGTTTGATTGCTAAATTTGTAGGTTTTGATTCGTTTGTTGCTGAAGCTTAATTTTAAAGTTATGGCTATCAACCTCCACTATCTGATAAAAAAAATTGCAAAGTGCTATTATAAGTAACCCAAAGTCAGGTGCAAGTATAGTAAAATATGAATAAGGCAAACTTCCTTGAATACTTGATTCATACCAGACATAAAAATCATTTGGCAAGTTATCACGCAATACTTCATATAAAGTGAATTCTCCTTGATTCATGCTTTTTGTCGTTGAATCAGGAACCATAAGAGCCATAACCTATCCTCACATACTTAGATTGAGTGCAAATTCTGATTCTTTTCAACAAAGAACCTAATGGAAAAATAAGTGTAGGGGTCTATTCCCCTACACTCATTTATAACCCTATTCTACTCCCTCAATCCGGTCTTCAACCTCCTGATAAAGTTCACGCAAGCGATCCAAATTGTTCTCCGAAGTTTCCCAATAACCCCGGCCATTCACCTCCAGCAAAGTGCTGACAATCTTGCGGAACGAATGAGGATTTAAGTTCAGCAAACGCTTCTGCATCTCCTCATCTTGGATAAACGTAGTGTTGACATCCTCATACACCCAATTATCCACAGCGCCCGCCGTCGCACTCCATCCAGTCGTATTCACCAGACGCTTAGAAATCTCCCGCACACCTTCATAGCCGTGCGACAACATCCCCTCGTACCACTTCGGATTCAGCAGCTTAGTCCGCGAATCTAAACGCACGGTTTCTGATAGCGTCCGCACCTGCGCGTTGGCTGTCGTCGTATCAGCAACAAAGGATGCCGGTTTCTTCCCATCTGCGCGCAAACTGCCGATCAATTTAGTCGGGTCGGAGTCGAAATAGTGCGACACGTCGGTTAGGGAAATCTCGGCAGAATCCAAGTTCTGGAAAGTGACTTCCGCAGTTTTTAAGGATGATTCAAAAATCTTCCGGTCTTGTTCCATTGTTCCGGGGTTGTCGGAAGAAAAGGCGAAGGATTTGCGGGTTAAGTACATTTCCTGCAACTCGGCTTCGCTTTCCCAAGTGCTGTTTTCCACCGCCAAGTTGACGTTAGATGAATAGGAACCAGAAGCATTGGAAAATACCCGGGTTGCTGCTTGTCGCAGGTTGATTCCCATTTCTTCCGCTTGCTTCAGGGCGTGTTTGCGGACGAAGTTCATTTCTAACGGTTCGTCGGCTTCCGCTGCCATTTTCACGGCTTTATCTAACAAATTCATTTGGTTGATGAACAAGTCGCGGAATACACCAGAACAGTTAATTACTACGTCGATCCGAGGGCGTCCCAACTCTTCTAAAGAAAGCAATTCGAGTTTGTTTACCCGGCCCAATGCGTCGGGAACTGGCTTCACTCCCACCATCCACATTACTTGGGCGAGGGATTCGCCGTAAGTCTTGATGTTGTCGGTTCCCCACAACACAACGGCGATCGTCTCTGGGTAATTTCCGCCGTTATCAACGCGCTGTCTTTCTAACAGCCGATCGACTACAAGCTTAGCAGACTTAACCGCCCCCGTTGTTGGGATTGACTGCGGGTCTAAAGCGTGCATATTCTTGCCAGTCGGCAAAACATCAGGGTTGCGAATCGGATCGCCACCGGGGCCAGGCAGAACATACTCGCCTTCTAACGCGCGCAACAAAGCGCCTAATTCGTTGTCGGCACAAACTTGCTGCAAGCAGAATTCCAGATACTCAAACAGCGGTTTAATCGGTTCTGGATCGATTTTTTTGTAACCGGCGGCGTACAAGGCATCAATCCAAGGTGTTTTCTTGCCCATGTTGAAGAAATTCAACTTAGAAACAAGGGAAACTCTACCCTCAGCATCGGTTTGTTCCTTCACTAAAGCGCCAACGGCATCCCGACAGGCTAAAGTGATGTTTTGCAGCAATTCGACATCACTTAAAATGCCTTTGTCGCTGTTGGTGTAAATTTCGCCGATATCGCGTCCGAGACTGTTAGCGATAATTCGCGGCAAGCTGATCAGCCCGTCTTCTTCGCGGTCTAAATTGGCTATATTCACCAAAGTTGCGATCGCCTCTTCCGCAGTCGGCGGCTTACCGATAACGTGCAAACCGCAAGGTAACAACCGCGACTCAATCTCCATCAACTTGCGGTAAACCAAGCCAACTAAATTGTCGCGTTCCTCCGGAGTCATTCCCGCAGCAACCCCTCTTTCTTGTTCGGGAGGTAGCGCAATATCTTTGTCCAAATTCACCAAACGGCATTTTTCGACGATCGCATCAACAATCGGCACACCGCGCCCAGTCTCTTTCAAAGTTTGATAAGAAGCAATTAACTCGCTGAGTTCCTGCAAACCTTTGTACAAACCAGCATTTTCAGCCGGAGGAGTCAGATAGCTGATTGTTTCAGCATAACTGCGGCGCTTGGCAATTGTTGCCTCGCTGGGATTGTTGGCAGCGTAATAATAGATATTGGGAATTTTGCCGATCAGACTGTCGGGATAACATTCCCCAGACATTCCCATCTGCTTACCGGGCATGAATTCTAGCGAACCGTGAGTGCCAAAGTGCAGCACCGCATCCGCACCCCAAATGCGCTCCAAATATGTGTAGTAAGCAGCAAAACCGTGGTGCGGGCTGGCGGAACGAGAGAATAACAACCGCATCGGATCGCCTTCGTATCCAAAAGTAGGTTGCACTCCGATAAACACATTGCCGAAATGTTTGCCGAAAATTAGCAAATTTTGTCCGTCGCTGTTCAAATGTCCCGGAGGCGGGCCCCAATTTTCTTGCAAGCGTTCCGAGTAAGGAGTGAATTCTTCGTATTCAGCTACGGACATCCGGTAAGCAATATTCAATTCCGGAGTTTGGTATTGGGCTGTTGCGTCGTGGATGACTTCTTGCATCAGTTTTTCAGCGGAATCCGGCAATTCAGGCAAGTCGTAACCGTTGCCTTTTAAGGCTTTCAATACTTGGTAAATTGAGCCGAAAACGTCTAAATAAGCGGCTGTTCCGACGTTGCCTTTGTCGGGCGGGAAACTGAAAACTGTGATCGCAACTTTTTTATCTAATTTTGGTTTGCGGCGCAGCATTGCCCATTTCATGGCGCGCTGGGAAATTGCTTCGATTCTATCTTGCAAGGCGATCGCCTTGCCAGTTGCGCCGTCTCTTCCCGACAAAATAATCGGTTCGATCGCGCCATCCAACTCGGGGATGGCAATTTGCAAAGCAACTTGAATCGGGTGCAAGCCTAAATCGCTATTTTCCCACTCTTCCGTCGTTTGGAAAACCAGTGGCAAAGCCACCATGTAAGGGCGATTTAATTTTTTCAAAGATTCGATCGCCTTCGGGTGATCTTGTCTCGCCGGGCCGCCCACCAGCGCAAAACCTGTCAGAGAAACTACTGCATCAATTATTGGCAGCGGTGCAACACCTTTCGCCCCAACTTCCAAGAAAAAAGTTTCGACGGGTTTCGAGAAGTCCAAACCGCCTGCAAAAATCGGCACCACCCGCGCCCCCATTGCCTCCAATTCCTGCACCATTGCTACATAGTGCGCGTCATCTCCCGTGACTAAGTGAGTCCGCTGCAACACCAAGCCGATGCAAGGTGCGAGGGGGTCTTTGAGGTCTGCCGAAATATCTTTGCGGGCGTTGTACCAGGTGAGGTATCCTTTGACATCCTCAAACATCGACGGTGCCAAAGGATGCCAAATTCCCATGTCCGGGTAGACAACGGGCTCTTCAAAAGTTAACTGTTCCTGTCCTTTGAAAACATATTTATGTGACAGCATCAGCAAAAAGTTTTCCAAGTTTTCTTGGGAACCGCCCAGCCAATACTGGAAACTCAGCATGAAGTTTCGCGCATCTTGGGCTTTGTCGATAGGCAAATATTTCAGCACTTTCGGCAAAGTTTGCAGCAGTTTCAGCATTCCGTCTTGGAAGGAACTCCCGGATTTTTCCTTCCGTTTTTTCATGAATTCGCCGATCGCACTTTTGCTTTGTCCCAACTGTGCCATCGAGAAACTGCCCATTTTATTTAGCCGCATCACCCCTGGCATCGACGGGAAGACGACGGCGACATCCAAGCTGTCGCGCAGCGGTTCAACTGCCGCTACCACTTTTTCTGCCAAATCTTCGATGAAAATTAGAGAAGCAATAAATACATTGGCATCTGCCACATCCCGCTTGAAGGCCTCGTAATTTTCAGGGCTGCGGAGTTCCTCGATCAGGTAGCCGCTGATTTCTATTGCCAAATTCGGATTTTTCTGGTTTATCGATCGAACCGCTGCCGACAGGGCGCTTTGATACTGCGGTTCCAGTACGACATAGACCACCTTCATGAGCGATCGCCCCTGCAAGTTTTCCGGCACAACGTGGCGAATGGTGGGCTTGACGTGAGTGAACATCCGGTTAGGCTCCTTTAAGATGCTGTTTTCGGGAATCGGGAATTTTTTTATCCCATAAGCATTTTTACCAGAAAACGCTTGCCATTAGGCGATTTGAGCCTGCACAGTACACAATTCGACAAATTTCTGGCAACTTTTCGTTACATTTTTTTATAAATTCCTTGAGCAAATACTCCATATTTTATTTACAAAAATTTACTTGACATTTTTTTTTTAGTATGTATAGGATTAATGAGTTGGATAAAAATAATTAAAAATTAATCAACGATTGAGAAAGAAATCCTGAAAAAAGTTCCAAGTTTTGTAGAACCGATCAAACTTGCGATCGAGCAATTAACAGATGGAAAGAAGGCATAATTTGTGAAGGCAGAATGTAGTCTTCGGATAATTGCTGAGTCAAAAAATTTGACATTTTACCAGGAACTTAAAACCATTTCATAACATCTGTTTTGTGTAAATTCCCGATCTGCGATCGAGTTTATGGAAAGCTAATTGCTATAAACTCTCAAACTCATCAAAACCTCAAGGGGGAAACATGGCTAACTACGCAATTTTCGACGAACAATTCTACCTCGCCTCATATCCTTGGGTCAAACCAGCCATTGACGCAGGAGTAATCTCATCTGGGAGAGAACACTTTGAAAAATTCGGGCGAGAAGGCGGTCTAACTAAAGTATCGCGTTATTTTGACGAAAATGCTTACCTTGCTGGGAATCCAGACCTCGCACCTTTCGTCCGCACAGTCAATCCAAACGCACCTTTTGCGACCGGCCTAGATCACTTTATCCAGTTCGGTTACGATGAAGGACAGCGCCGCGCCCAAGTATCACCCGAATACAACGAAAGCTTTTATTTAGCAAACAACTCTGAACTCCAACCGTTCGTTCAGAACGGAACTTTCAAATCAGGGTACCAGCATTTCGTTCAATTCGGCTCAAAAGAAGGTCGTTTTGGAACTTCATTTTTTGAACCGGAATACTTAAAAGAAAACCCCGACATCGTGCCGTTTGTCAACTCTGGAAACTTGAAAACAGGCCGGGAACACTTCTTCAATTTTGGACAATTTGAGCCTGCCCGCGACGCGACTTTTGTCGGCACCCGCAGCAACGATGTTATAACTGGTGTTGGCGTGGGCGATGTCGAACTTGTGGGAGTGGAAGTAGGTATAGATCCCCAAGGCAACCGTCAGTATGAAAGCTTTGGCACCAATGAATTCGATGTGCTGATTGGCGCCCCGGGAACTAATACATTCGTACTCGGAGTTCCTACTACAGCCGGGAATGTCACCCCGACACCGCTGTATTTGGGTAACGGTCAAGCTACGATTCGCAACTTCGACATAGAAAGCGATTTTATCCAACTGCAAGGAACTTCTTTAAGCGGTTACAACCTGATTCCGGTTGGCAACAATTTGTCAATCCAGCGTTTTGGAGATGTGCTCGGCGTGATTGAAGGAGGAGCAACCTTGGGTTTGAGCTTCCAAGAATCTAACGGTAACGGTACTTTCTTGATTGGTTAGTCATTGGTCATTGGTCATTAGTCATTAATCATTAGTTAATACTGATGATTAATGACTTTTTTATGTGGAGCAGTTAACGGATAGAAAAAAGTATAATTGCCCCAACAAAAATAAAGTTTTAGCATAATTAGTGTTCACAAAAATCAATGTTTCACTAGGAACTTAAAACCATTTCATAAAGTCTGCATTGTATAAATTGTTGATAGCCGATCGAGTGAATGGAAAGCGGATGGGTATTCACGCTCCAAATCATCAAAACCGTAGGAGGAAAATATGGCTAACTACGCAATTTTTGACGAACAATACTACCTTTCGCAATATCCGTGGCTGAAACCAGCGATTGATGCAGGAATCATCAAATCTGGAAGAGAACACTTTGAAAAATTTGGTCAAGCCGCCGGCCTCACAAAAATATCGCGGTATTTTGACGAAGATACTTACCTTCAGGGAAATCCAGACCTTAAACCCTTTGTCCGCACAGTCAACCCAAACGCGCCTTTTGCTACAGGCTTAGATCACTTTATTCAGTTCGGTTACGATGAAGAAATTCCTCGTACTCAAGTATCCCCTGAGTACAGCGAAGATTTTTATTTAGCAAATAATTCAGAGTTGCTACCGTTTGTAGGCCCCAATGCACCGTTCAAATCGGGATACCAGCATTTCATTCAATTCGGCGTCAAAGAAGGTCGGTTTGGGACTTCTTTCTTTGAACCCGAATATTTAAAGAAAAACCCTGACATTGTACCGTTTGTCAACTCTGGAGCCTTGAGAACTGGTCGGGAACACTACTTCAATTTTGGGAAAAATGAGCCAAGCCGCTCTGCTACTTTTGTCGGCAGCCGCAACAACGATGTTCTCACAGGCATTGGCGTGGGAAATACCGAACTGATTGGAGTGGAAATAGGTATCGATCCCCAAGGCAATCGGCAATTTGAAAGTTCTGGACTCAATGAGTTTGATGTCCTGATTGGTGGCCCGGGAGTTGATATATTCGTACTCGGCAGTCCTCCTACTACTGGCGGGAATTTCAGCTCGTTCCCGCTCTATTTGGGTAACGGTCAAGCTACTATTCGGAACTTCAACGCAGAGGATGATTTGATTCAGCTTCAAGGAACTTCTTTAACCAGCTACGACTTGATTCCCATTGGCAACAATTTATCAATCGAGGCTTTTAAATTTGTGCTAGGCGTGATTGAAGGAGGAGCAAGTTTGAATTTGACCTTCCAACAATCTAACGGTAACGGAACTTTCTTGATTGGTTAGTCATTAGTGAAACAATTCTGGATTTGCGATTTGGGATTTGGCATCGTCCCCGTCAGTATAGTTATTAGTCATTTGTAATTAGCGAATGGTGATGATTGATAAGTTTTTATTTGTTTTGGATGATTGTGCTATGAAAAAGTACGATCGCACTTTACGTTTTTAAAGGAGTAACGATGAATTACGATATCTTCGACGAACAATACTACCTTTCGCAATATCCTTGGGTCAAACCAGCTATTGATGCAGGAATCATCAAATCTGGAAGAGAACACTTTGAAAAATTCGGTCAAGCCGCCGGCCTCACAAAAATATCGCGCTATTTTGACGAAGATACATATCTAGCTCAAAATCAAGATATTGCACCCTTTGTTCGCACCGCCAACAACCAAAACCGACCCTTTGCTTCAGGTTTAGACCACTTTATCCAGTTTGGTTACGAAGAAGGCCGCACGCGAGTATCGCCTGACTACGACGAAGTTTTTTATTTAAAGCGCCACCCGGAAATAACTCCCTTCGTGCAGAACGGAATTTTTAAATCCGGCTTTCAACACTTTATCCAATTTGGAAAAACAGAAGGTAGGTACGGGACAAGTTTCTTGGAACCGCGTTACTTGGGAGATAACCCAGATGTGGCGGCAGTTGTGGAGGCTGGAAGTTTAAAAACTGGTCGAGAACACTATCTAAAATTTGGGCAATTTGAGTCAAATCGATACGGATTTTTTACAGGAACCAACGGTAATGATATCGTCACGGGATTTACAGCGGGAAAAAATCAAATTATCGGAATGCAAGTAGCTTTCGCCGGCCCAAATCCACCTTTTGGCATTAATAAGAATAAGTATGACGCTTTGAAATTGGATGACATCACGAGAGAGCCTTTCCTGACTACTACTGAATTCGATACATTGATTGGCACTTCTGGCATTGATTACTTCGTTATCGGAGATGCTGTTCCCAACAACCGACGTAGTTTGCTCAGCCGGGTAGATTTCTATACGGGCAGTGGGGAGGCCAGGATTGTCAATTTTGAAAAAGGAAAAGATTTTATTCAGTTGGTGGAAAACGTTAATGAACTGAGTATATTTCCATCAGGGGCGGACTTATTAATTCAAAAATCTGGAGATACACTTGCCAGAATTCAGGGCGGCTCAAATCTAACTCTGCAACCGATTGAGATGATAAATCCATTTAGTCCTCCAGTCAGTCTCACTTTTTTCGGCTAGAAAGTATAGAGCTTAAGTGAGATTTGACACTTGGAAAAAATCACCCGATCGGGTATTGTGTTAGTTCTTGATGATTGATAAATTGCATAAACATCTCATTGAAGCCCCAGTAGGAAAACATGGCTAGTTACGCAATTTTTGACGAAAAATACTACCTCGATCAATATCCTTGGGTCAAACCAGCCATTGATGCAGGAGTCATCAAATCGGGACTAGAACACTTTCAAAAATTCGGTGAAGCAGGCGGCTTAACCAAAGTATCGCGGTATTTTGACGAAGCTACTTACCTCGCTGGCAACCCAGACATCGCTGCCTTAGTCCGCACCCCCAACAACCCAAACGCCCCTTTTGCAACCGGGCTAGACCACTTTATTCAATACGGTTACGAAGAAGGTCGCACTCGCGTATCGCCTGAGTATGACGAAGCGTTTTATGTAGCAAATAACCGACAGTTGCAGCCGTTTATTCAGAATGGAACTTTTAAAAATGGCTACCAGCATTTCATTCAATTCGGCCTCAAAGACGGTCAGTTTGGGACTTCATTTTTTGAAACAGAATACTTACAAAAAAATCCCGATGTTCGGCCGTTTGTCGAATCGGGAGCCTTGAAAACAGGTCGGGAACACTACTTCAATTTTGGCAAAAGCGATCCAAGCCGCTCTGCGACTTTTGTCGGAACTCCTGGGAATGACATCATTACCGGTCCTGGGGTGGGGAATAGCGAATTAATTGGAGTTGAAGTAGGTTTACGTGCAGGTAATGGCTTTGGCGAAGGCCGAGTGTATGAAGGTGACGGCAGCAATGAATTCGATACTCTCATTGGCGGTAGCGGCCGCGATATATTCGTACTCGGAGACCTTATAGAAGGCGGTAAAAGTTCTGCGCCCGGAACCGAAAAATTCTATATTGGGCCGGGTTTTGCGACAATTCGGAACTTTACAAAAGGTCAGGATAGCATCGTGCTAGGAGATGCGTTTTTACCTTTCTCAGATCAATACTTGATATTGCCCATCAACAACAATCGAGATTTAGCTATCCAATACAAAACTTCACTTCTCGCTGTTCCCGGAACGGCTCCGTTTGACACTATCGCTGTTATTGAAGGTGGCGGAAATCTCAAGTTGAATGTATTACCAGAATCTAGAGTTAGTAGATTTTCACTTGGGTAGAAATCTAGAAGCTATTGGGGATTTGGCTTGGGCTGCTGTCGGTGCGATCGCACATTTGCAAAAAGGGCGATCGCACTTTTGTGTTTCCCATAAAAATAGTAAAAGAGGCTTAACAATAATTAACTTGACAGAGTGAGTTAGTAGAGTTAGTTATAGTGGGTCAAGTTTAACCGACAAGTAAGCAGACTAAGCTTGGAGCAATAATTATGACAAATTATGACATTTTTGACGAACAATACTACCTTGCTCAATATCCTTGGGTCAAACCCGCCATGGATGCAGGAGTCATCAAATCGGGATTAGAACACTTTGAAAAATTCGGTCAAGCCGGCGGATTAACCAAAGTATCCCGGTATTTTGACGAAGCTACTTACCTCGCTGGCAACCCAGACATCGCTGCCTTAGTCCGCACCCCCAACAATCCAAACGCCCCTTTTGCAACCGGACTAGACCACTTTATCCAATACGGTTACGAAGAAGGTCGCACGCGCGTATCGCCTGAGTATGACGAAGCGTTTTATCTGGCAAATAACCGACAGTTGCAGCCGTTTATTCAGAATGGAACTTTTAAAAATGGCTACCGGCACTTCATTCAATTCGGCATCAAGGACGGTCAGTTTGGGACTTCATTTTTTGAAACAGAATACTTACAAAAAAATCCCGATGTTCGGCCGTTTGTCGAATCGGGAGCCTTGAAAACCGGTCGGGAACACTACTTCAATTTTGGGAAAAACGAGCCCAGCCGGTCTGCGACTTTTGTCGGAAGTTCTGGGAATGACATCCTCACCGGTTCCGGGGTGGGGAAAGTTGAATTAATTGCAGTTGAAGTAGGTTTAGGTACAGGTAATGGCTTTGGAAGCGGTCGAGAGTATGAAAGTGACGGTAGCAATGAATTCGATATTCTCATTGGCGGTAGCGGCCGCGATACATTTGCGCTTGGTGAGGAGAACATAACCAGTAGGGGGACGCCACTAGGATCGACACAGTTTTATATCGGGCCGGGTTTTGCTACAATTCGGAACTTTACTCAAGGTCAGGATACTATTCAGCTAGCAGGAGCTATCGCACAATCAGAGTCTTACTTAGATATATTCTCGGTGTTCCCCATTAACAATGGTCGAGATTTAGCTATCCAAACGAAGGGCTTTAGTAACCCTAGAAATGGAGTGCCATCAATCAGTAACTTTGACACGATCGCTGTTATTGAGGGCGGCGGAAATCTGACCTTGAATCAATTATCATTATTTGGAACTTATACATTTTCAATTGGATAGAAATCTCGAAGATATTCAGGATTTGCCCGATCGCTGCTGAAAGTACGATAATTAATTGTACCCTCCAGAAACCGGGTTTCTCGAATAAACCCGGTTTCTAAGTCTTTAATGGCGATCGCGCGCTAGCTTCAAAACCTCAACCGCATCTTTGTGACCCTCAGAAGACGCCCAAATTAACGCAGTCCAAGTATTATTATCCTTAGCTTTGATATCAGCTCCTTTATCGATTAAAAATTCCACAACTTGAGTGCGCCCGCTACCTGCAGCACTCATCAAAGCCGTCAAACCAAAATTAGTTTTAGCATTCACATCCGCCCCCGCCTCCAGCAAAAGCTGTACAATCTCGCTATGTCCCGCAGCAGTGGCACTCATTAACGGCGTCCACCCGTCATTATCCTGACTGTTGACATCCGCACCTGCCGCCAGCAATTTTTTGACGATCGCCGAATTGCCAGCCTCAGCCGCAGCCGTCAAAGCCGTCTCACCTTGCTCATCTTTGGCATTGATCTCTGCACGCTGTTCGATCGCACTTTCTACAGCCGCAACATCACCCGTCTTGACGGCATTAATTAAATCTGTCATAAAATCTCCCTTGCATCCTCTCAAATATTAAATCCTATGGCAGTAGATATTTTAATCCTCTCCAACGGCCCCGGAGAATTGGCAACTTGGGTGCGTCCCGCCGTGCAAGCTTTGCGCGAGCAATTGGCAAACGCGGGCACTCAAGCGCGAATCTCTGTGGTGCTGTCCCCCTGTCCGCACGCCACCGGGAAAGAAGCACAAATCGCATCTTCCTACCCAGAAGTGGACAGAGTGCAGGCGCCGGAGCATTTTTTTCCATTCTTATTATCGGGCAAAACTGCGGAAAATTGGGATTGGTATGAAACAGGAGTTGTTTTGTTTTTAGGCGGCGATCAATTTTTTACAGTTGTGATTGGCAAAAGGCTAAAATATCGCACTGTTATTTATGCTGAATGGGACGCGCGGTGGTATCGCTGGATTGATAAATTTGCGGCGATGAAATCTGAAGTTTTTGCTAAAATTCCCCAAAAATATGCTAATAAATTTACAGTTGTCGGAGATTTGATTTCCGAAGTAGGGAATGGGAAATCGGGCAGGGCGGGCACGGGGGAACCGCCCCTACGGAAAATAGAATTAATTGGATTGTTGCCCGGTTCTAAAGCGGCCAAATTAGCTTTAGGTGTACCGTTATGTTTGTCGATCGCCCAATCCATCCACCGCATCCGCCCTGAAACTCGCTTTGTAATTCCCGTTGCTCCTACCTTAGATCTGCAAACTCTAGCACGTTTTGCCGACCCTGAACAAAATCCTTGCCTGCATTTATTTGAGAACGCTAGCGCCGAACTTCAGTTAACAGAACCGCCGTTTTTGCAGACAGCAAATAACTTGCAAGTAGAACTTTGGACGCAGACGCCCGCCTACGATTTGCTATCAGAATGCAGTCTTTGTTTAACTACTGTGGGAGCGAATACTGCCGAATTGGGTTCGTTAGCTGTACCGATGATTGTTT
The DNA here is from genome assembly GCF_013179805.1 of Microcoleus asticus IPMA8. Lineage (GTDB taxonomy): Bacteria > Cyanobacteriota > Cyanobacteriia > Cyanobacteriales > Microcoleaceae > Microcoleus > Microcoleus asticus. The sequence continues at coordinate 14,977 of NZ_SRRZ01000017.1, forward strand.
TGATTCCGACGCAGCAATTGGATGCGATGAAAGCTTGGGACGGATTGCCGGGATTGCTGGCAAATTTGCCGTTAGTCGGTTCAGTTTTTGCGACGGGAATTAATTGGCTAATCTGGCAATTGGGAAAGGGAAAGCTTTATGCTTGGCCGAATATTTGGGCACAGGAAAAGATTGTGCCGGAGTTAATTGGGAAGCTGGAACCGGAAGTAATTGCTCAATTGGCGATCGACTATTTGAGCCATCCTGATAAATTAGCACAGATGGGCGATCGTTTGCGTGCGGTTCGAGGAGAATCGGGGGCGGCGAAAAAAATTGCTGAATTGGTGTGTGAAGAAATTGAGGTGCAATCTGATTCTCAGAAGAATTAGATTTTTTTATTTCTAACCGCAGATGTAGGCGCTTCGCCTTCGGGAAGGGTACGCGGATGAACGCAGATTTAATACAGATTAATTGGTGAAAACAGGCGAAAGAAAATAAATTTTCTCTAGCCTGTTTATTATCCAAAAACTGGATTTTGCCTCAAGTTAAGGTCGATCGTGCTTAGCAATGACCCAAACAGCGTGAATGATCCCGGGAATAAAGCCCAAAAACGTGAGAACCAGGTTGATCCAAAAATCAGTACCGATGCCAACAGTCAAAAATACGCCCAACGGGGGAAGAAAAATGGCAGCGACTATGCGAATTAAATTGTCCATCTCAGTTACTCCAAACTACTTTTCTCTTCCAATTTAACTTCACTGACCGACAGAGCCTTTCCCGAAAAACTTAGGTGGTGCTGCGATAGTGTAAACTTCGGTTTCAGCGGCGATTACCTGCCGTAAGTGACCGGGAACTTGCATCAACCCCAACATTGTAATCCCGTCGAACATCCGCAACCCGCCAGTTGTTTTCTCGGCGAGTAATTTGTCAGTCTCTTCAGGTTCTGGCCGGGTATTTATTTCTTGAGTAGAAGCTACCGCAAAACCCCAAGGAGCTCCGTAAGTAGAAATAAAGCTGGTGCAGGATTGAACGTTGGGGAAAACCGATTTCAGGGTATTGACAATGCGAGCGTGCATTTTCATTTCGGCAGGAGAAACTGGCCCCGCTTGCACTACGAAATACCCGTCAGGCGACATTACGCTGCGAACTTTCTCAAAATATTCCTTGGTAAACAACTGGAAAGATGGGCCTTCTTCAATGGGGTCGGACAAGTCAGAAATGACAATATCCCAATCTTTGTCTGTGTTGTCTAAATAGTCCAAAGCATCGCCGATTACTACTTCGCAGCGGGGGTCGTCAAAGGCGTTTTGGTGCATTTCTGGGAGGTGTTCGCGGCAAGCTTCTACTACTTCGCCGTCAATATCGATCATCACGACTTTTTCAACTGTTTTCCAGCGCAGCACTTCTCTAATTGTAGCTCCTTCTCCGCCACCGAGAACTAGCACTTTTTTGGGGGAACCGTGACTAATCATGGCTGGGTGTACCAGGGGTTCGTGGTACAGAAACTCGTCGCCTGTACAAGATTGCCATTTGCCGTCCAGAACTAAGCCTTTGCCGTAGGTACCGGTCTGAACTACGTACATTTCTTGATAGGCTGTTTTCTTGTAAGCGAGCACGCCGATGATGCCGTGAACGTAAATATCCCAAGGGGTAATGTACTCGCTCATCCAAAAGTCTGCACGAACTTCGCTACCTGACATCAATTACTCTCCAAATATAAACTGCTGTGTGGATGTTGTCACAAGTAGTAGTTCTTAGCACAAAATGGTGCGGCTGTGTGAGTACGATCGACACATGGGATTCAGATTTCTCAGCAATGGTATAGTGGGATGGCGTTCTGGGAGAGCGCTATTGGCTTGGTACTTGAGATTGCTTGCCCGATCGCGCGCCCAGTCGATCGTACTTTTTCAGTCGCCCCCGGTCGATCGCAGTCACATTTAATATTTTCCCCAGCGAAGCCGGCGAGTTTTGTAGAAATGTTGTCCGAATCGGGCAAATTTTCGCGTTCAGCCCGCCTTTATAAGTTTGCGATCGGCCTGCTTATTTATCAATAATCGGATGAAAACCCGCAAATCCGAGTGCGGAGAAGAAAAGTTGCGATCGGTCTTAACCAGATTTATTATTAATAACTTGACATTGTGAATATATCTTAGATAAGATTTTTAGATCGAGCCAAATAAAAGAAGTGTTAAAATTTTCGGACAAATTTGCCGAGGTGATGGGCGTTGAGATTCTAACTAGGTAAAGGGTGCAATTAGATTTATTTATAAAACTGTTATGACACTATTTTTTTTAGGTTCAAAATAATAGCCGATGGAACCAACAGACTGGGAAAACAGAATCAAAGAGCTGGAAAAGGAAAATCGAATCCTGCGGGAAAAACTCGAAACTTCGGAAACCGAACGCAGCCAATTAGAAACCATTAATCAAAAAAAAGAATCTTTGCTAAAAATAGTCACTGAGGAATTTAGAGATTCCGAAAATATTTTAAAAGCAAAAATGTCTACACTACAAAAAGCTCTGGAAAACCAGCAAACAATGCAGATCAAATTGATCGAAGCCGAAAAAATGTCTGCCTTGGGAGTTTTGGTAGCTGGTATCGCCCACGAAATAAACAATCCCGTCAACTTCATTTACGGCAATATTACCTATGTCAATGACTACGCTGGCGACATTTTAAAATTGCTCGCAATGTACCAGGATCGGTATCCTGAAACAGATGCAGAGATTGAAGATTTTCTTGAAGAAATTGACCTCAACTTTCTGCGCGAAGATTTGTTAAAAACTCTTTCGTCAATGAAAGTTGGCTCCGAGCGCATCCGCGAAATTGTGCTGACTTTACGCAACTTTGCGCGGGTAGATGAAGCTGAAAAGAAACCAGTTAACATTCACGAAGGAATTGACAGCACCTTGTTAATTTTGCAGCACTTAACTAAAGAGAACCCAGGGAACCCAGCTATAAAAATTGTTAAAAACTATGGAGATTTACCGAAAATAGAATGTTATCCGGGGCAATTAAATCAGGTATTTATGAATATCATTAATAATGCTGTTGATGCCCTGCGGGAGCGAGACAAAAAGCGTTCCCTAGGCGAGATAAAAGCCAAGCCAAGCCATATTGTAATTACTACTTCTCTTGTTTCCGAAAAATGGGCTAAAATTAGCATCAAAGATAATGGTTTGGGAATGAATGAAGCTGTAAGAATGAAAATTTTTGATCCGTTTTTTACCACCAAACCAGTCGGTCAAGGGACGGGTTTGGGACTGTCAATTAGCTATCAAATTGTTGTAGATAAACACGGTGGGAGGTTGGAGTGCATATCCGCAATTGGAGAAGGGACTGAATTGGCGATCGAAATTCCGATCGCCAATTCCCGCAGCTAAGATCGATCGATCGAGCTAAACTGAGGGATAATGAAAACTCCCTTTGACCGCGGCTCCTCCTAGTTTGATGTGCAACCCTATGTCTACTGTCACTTTTGGTTTGTCAACCCCTGTAGCGGCAGAGCCCGGGGCATCCTACGGCAGCAGCGAACCGCCACAGCGCCCCACCGTGCAAGCAGAGTGGATCGAGGTATTGGTGGACTCTCCTTTCAGGGTTGCGGGGGACTCCCCAGGGGAGGAAAACAAGTTATTTACCTATGGTTTACCTGCGGAACTTACCGTGCAACCAGGGGATATTTTGAGTGTACCCTTTGGCAGTCAACAGGTAGGGGCGATCGCGATTCGGTTCATTTCTCAACTGCCGCCAGACTTAGATCCCACAAGGGTTAAAGATGTCGAAGATGTTGTCAGTACGGGATTTTTCCCACCGACTTACTGGGAATTGCTCGATCGCACTGCCACCTATTATTGCACACCATTAATTCAAGTAATTAGAGCCTCGCTGCCGCCCGGTTTGTTAAGCCGTTCCGTGCGCCGAATTCGCTTAATTAAGGATGCTATTTCTCCGAATGCCGAAACATTTCTCAATCCCGCCGCTAGTCAAATTTTACAATTGCTGCAAGCTCAAAAAAACGGCGATTACACTTGGCAATACCTCCAGCGCCAAGTTAAGGGAAGTTATCGGGGATTGAAAGATTTATTGAAACGCGGTTGGGTAGAAAGTTATTTAGAACCTCCCAATCCTCCCAAACCACAACTCAAACCGGCAGTGACATTAATTGCTAGTGCATTTGTCACAGATTTAACTAAGCGGCAACAAGAAGTATTGGAAGTTTTGCGGCGCGGCGGCGGTGAAATGTGGATGAACGATTTGCTGAGAATTTGCAGCGCAAGTTCTTCTGTTGTCAAAAATTTAGAACAAAAAGGTAGCGTTGTAATTGACCAAAGGGAAGTGCTCAGAGGCGATCGCGGAATTTCTCAATTGCCCGATGCACCCAAAACTTTAACTCATTTTCAAGCTGAAGCTTTAGCGTTTATTAACTCTTTTTCGGGATTCCGCCAAGTGCTGCTGCACGGTGTTACAGGTTCCGGGAAAACCGAAGTGTATTTGCAGGCGATCGCCCCAATCTTAGCCAGCGGCAAATCCGCCCTGGTACTCGTTCCCGAAATCGGTTTGACACCGCAACTTACAGACAGATTCCGCGCCCGTTTTGGCGAGCAAATTTGCGTGTACCACAGTGCCCTATCCGACGGCGAACGTTACGATACATGGCGTCAGATGCTGACTGGAACCCCGCAAATTGTCATCGGCACGCGATCGGCCATTTTCGCGCCATTACCTCACCTCGGCTTAATTATCCTCGATGAAGAACACGACAGCAGCTTCAAACAAGACCAACCAGCCCCCTGCTACCACGCCCGCACCGTTGCCAAATGGCGCGCCGAATTAGAAAATTGTCCTTTAATTTTAGGTTCCGCAACCCCAGCTTTAGAGACTTTGGTGGGGACGCGAAGAGATTATTACTCGTTACCAAATATCCATTATTTATCCTTGCCCGAGCGCATTTATTCCCGCCCCATGCCGCCTGTGGAAATAGTCGATATGCGCCAAGAATTGCGGCAAGGAAACCGCTCAATTTTTAGTGCTTCCCTGCAAAACGCGCTGGAACAATTGCAAGCAAGACAACAGCAAGGTATCCTGTTTATTCACAGAAGAGGACACAGTACCTTTGTGTCTTGTCGGAGTTGCGGCTATGTGATGGAATGCCAGAACTGCGATGTTTCTCTGTCTTATCACCACGTCGGCGAAGGAACCGCAGAAATATTGCGCTGTCACTACTGCAACCACACGGAACGACACCCCCAAAACTGCCCAGAATGCAGTTCTCCTTACTTCAAAAACTTTGGTAGCGGCACTCAGCGAGTCGAACAGGAATTAACGAGATTGTTTCCAGAATTGCGGGCAATTCGGTTTGACAGCGATACGACTAGAAATAAGGGCGACCACCGCAGATTGTTAACGCAATTTGCTAACGGGGAAGCTGACATTTTGTTGGGTACGCAAATGCTGACGAAAGGGTTAGATTTAGCTGGAGTCACATTGGTGGGAGTTGTGTCTGCTGATGGGTTGTTGAACTTATCAGATTATCGGGCAAGCGAACGAGCTTTTCAAACATTAACTCAAGTCGCGGGACGTGCGGGCAGAGGCGACGATCCGGGGCGGGTAATTATTCAAACTTACACTCCCGAACACCGGGTTATTGAAGCAGTTAGGCGGCACGAATATGCGGGTTTTGTGGAAACAGAATTAGCAGAAAGAGCGGCGCTGAATTATCCACCTTCGGGGCGGCTGGTTTTGTTGCGGTTGAGCAGTGTAGATGCGGCGGAAGTTGCGGTGACGGCGGTACAATTGGCGTCTGTTTGTCAGGAGTATATTGAGCGATTGTCTGTACCGGGGTGTGAGTTGTTGGGGCCTGCACCTGCGGCGATTATGCGGGTGGCAAATCGTTATCGGTGGCAGATTTTGCTGAAGTTGCCTTTGGATGAGTCGGTGGATTTGTCGGATTTGATCGGATTGCGCGATCGCACGCCGCGTTCTGTTAGTTTAACTATTGATGTCGATCCGTTGAATTTTGGTTGAGGGTTATTGGTTGGGTGGGGGCGGGTTTATATAGATGGTTTGTCAGCATCAAATATTGTTGGTAAAACCCGCCCCTACAGGCTATCCTCGGGGCGGGTTTCACCAACTATCTATGCCTGAAACCAACAATATAATAAACCCGCCGCCGCCCAACGAACAACTGTTTTATGGGGACAAAATTATGAAATACGATCCTAACAAACACCACCGCCGCTCAATTCGCCTGCCAGGATATGATTATAGGACTCCCGGCTCGTATTTTATCACTATTTGCAGTTGGCAGCGCGAATGTCTATTCGGGGAAGTTATTAATGATAAAATGCAATTGAGTCCCTATGGTAAAACTGTTTTATTCAATTGGAGCCTTCTTCCCAAACGTTACAAAAACGTAGCATTAGACGATTTTATTGTGATGCCAAATCACGTTCATGGAATTATTGTTTTGAAAGGCAGCCCAGAAATAAATTATACAGAATCCGATAAATTTGGGCACAGAAAATCAACAATCCATCCTTTGTCGGAAATTGTGCGGGGTTTAAAAACATCTTCGGCGCGGCGAATTAACCAAATGCGATATTTGAGAGGCATATCGGTGTGGCAGCGGGGTTATTACGAACATATCATCCGCAATGAAGAATCATTAGTTGCCATTCGTGAATATATTGTTAATAATCCTGTGTTGTGGGGAAAAGATGAATTGTATCCTCATAATTCAGTCAAAATTAATGAATCTAGTCGGCTGGCGATCGAATGGAAGGGCAAATCTTATATACAGTCGATCGTCGTGTAATATTATGTCGATCGATTTGTAGGGGCGGGTTTCACCAACCATCTATGCCTAAAAAAAACAATATAATAAACCCGCCCCGCCCAACGGTAAATCCGAATCTACATTTTTTTTATGCGATCGAACATCAGGTTAATCTGGGTTATTGGTTGGGTGGGGGCGGGTTTATATAGATGGTTTGTGAGCATCAAATATTGTTGGTAAAACCCGCCCCTACAGCCCATCGTAGGGGCGGGTTTCACCAACCATTTAGGTGAGAAACCAACAATCTAATAAACCCGCCCCTACCCAAGGACTAAGGCAAATCAGTGCTCCCCATCAGATAAAGGTCGCACTCCCGGGCCACGCCCCGCCCTTCATTAATCGCCCAAACCACCAAACTTTGTCCCCGGCGACAGTCACCAGCCGCGAAAACTCCGGGAATGCTGGTTGTATATTTTTCGTGCTCGGCTTTCACGTTGCTGCGGGCGTCGCGTTCCAATCCCAGGGCATCCAGCAGCGGTTGTTCGGGGCCGAGGAAGCCCATCGCTAGCAACACAAGCTGTGCCGGCAACACTTTTTCGGTGCCCGGGATGTGGTTCGGAATGAACTGCCCTTTCTCGTTTTTCGCCCACTCCACCTCAACGGTGTGCACAGCTTTGACATTGCCGTTTTCGTCGCCCTCGAACTTTGTCGCCGTGGTGAGATAGCCGCGGGGGTCGTCGCCGAATTTGGCTGCTGCTTCTTCTTGGCCGTAGTCGAGACGGTAGACTTTCGGCCATTCGGGCCAGGGATTGTTGGCCGCCCGTTCCGAGGGCGGTTTGGGCAGGATTTCTAGCTGTACCAGGCTTTTGCAGCCGTGGCGGATGGAGGTGCCCACGCAGTCGGTGCCGGTGTCGCCGCCGCCGATGATCGCGATATCTTTGCCTTCGGCGGAAATGAAGTTCTCGTTGGTGCTCTTGTCTAAAACTGCTTTGGTGTTGGCTGTCAGGAAGTCCATTGCGAAGTGGATGCCTTTTAATTCCCGGCCGGGGATGCCCAAGTCGCGGGGTTTGGTGGCGCCGGTACAGAGGACAACGGAGTCGTATTCTTTTAGCAGTTGTTCTGCTGGTAAGTCTTTGCCGACTTCGGTGTTGCAGATGAATGTCACGCCTTCGTCTTCGAGGACTTTCAGGCGGCGCATTACGACTTGTTCTTTGTCTAGCTTCATGTTGGGGATGCCATACATTAGCAGGCCGCCTGGTCGATCGGCTCTTTCGTATACAGTTACCCAATGACCGGCTTTGTTGAGTTGCGCGGCGGCGGACAAACCGGCGGGCCCGGAACCGATGACGGCGATTTTTTTGCCGGTGCGTTTGGCTGGCGGTTCGGCAGTAATCCAGCCTTCATCCCAGCCTTTATCGATAATCGAGGCTTCGATGTTTTTAATCGTGACAGGCGGGTTGTTGATGCCGAGCACGCAAGCGCCTTCGCAGGGTGCGGGACAGACGCGGCCGGTGAATTCAGGGAAGTTGTTGGTTTTGTGGAGTCTGTCTAGGGCTTCTTTCCACAGTCCGCGATATACTAGGTCGTTCCATTCGGGAATCAGGTTGTTGATCGGGCAGCCGCTGGCCATGCCGCTAATCAGGTTTCCGGTGTGGCAAAACGGAATGCCGCAATCCATGCAGCGCGCGCCTTGGGTGCGGAGTTTGTCCTCATCCATCGGCAGGTGAAATTCGTCCCAGTTGTGGACTCTCTCGACTGGTGAGAGTTCGGAGGGCAATTCGCGCAAGAATTCGATAAAGCCTGTTGGTTTTCCCATAGTGGTGTTCTGGTTAGAATTTACTATTCTGTCAGTTTCTCAAAGGTGAAGCTGGCTGGCTTCTGAATTAACTATTGTGATCTAAATTGTGTGCGATCGCACCTCAGATTGAGCAATTCCTACGTGAAATCTTCAATATTGCCGGGACTGGCGAATTTTCGGGAGTCTGGGAATCGTCAGGCCAGCAGACTACCGCAAAACAGCCATTGCTGCTAAGCTGTTGGGCATTTAACCTGCATACTGCGGGCGAGGACATTTAATTTTTCCCGAATAGACTGACGATCGCATTTATCGCATTTACCGCTACAGCCACATCTGGAAACGCTCGCGGGTTAACTCTTCCGGCCCGCCAGCCTCAACTTTGAAGCGCAGTCCCCATCAGGAGGGCCTCGAAATAAAATACAAAAAGTTACAGACCTTGCAGAATATTATTTATTTTCAGGATATACTACTGTAAATCTGTCAGATAAGTGGAGTTTGCTTTTTTAACTCCTCAAATAAGTAAATAGACTCATGAGCATTACAATTCAGAACGTATCAAAACACTTCGGCTCCTTCCACGCAATTGACAACGTGAATTTGGAAATTAAAAGGGGCTCTTTAGTGGCGCTGTTGGGGCCTTCCGGTTCCGGGAAATCGACTCTGCTGAGGATGATCGCGGGGCTAGAACCGCCGGACAGCGGTCAGATTTACCTGACGGGTGAAAATGCTACTCATCAGTCGGTGCAGGAACGCCATATCGGTTTTGTGTTTCAGCACTACGCTTTATTCAAACACATGAGTATTCGGAAAAATATTGCTTTTGCGATGGAAATTCGCAAAGTTCCTAAAGGCTCGATTAGCAGGCGGGTTGAGGAACTTTTGAATTTAGTGCAGTTGACAGGTTTGGGCGATCGCTATCCTTCGCAACTTTCCGGGGGCCAGCGGCAGCGGGTGGCTTTGGCGAGAGCTCTAGCAGTTCAACCCAAAGTGCTGCTGCTAGACGAACCTTTTGGAGCATTAGATGCTAAAGTCCGCAAAGAATTGCGATCGTGGCTGCACAACCTTCACAAAGAAGTTAACATCACTACAGTTTTTGTGACTCACGACCAAGAAGAAGCTATGGAAGTAGCCGATGAAATTGTGGTGATGAACAAAGGTAAAGTCGAACAAGTTGGCACTCCTGCTGAAATTTATGACAAACCGGCATCAGCTTTTGTGATGAGTTTTATTGGGCCGGTCAATGTGCTGCCGAATGCTGCGGGTTTGTTCGCCAGCAACGGTACAACGGCTCACAATAATGGAGCCGCCCATTCTGATTTAGTGTTTTTGCGCCCCCACGATGTGGAAATTAAAACTAGGCCGGAGTCTGGTTTTGCATTAGCAACAGTCAGCCGCATTATTCATTTAGGGCGGGAAATACAAACCGAGTTACTGTTAGAATCGCAGCAGGTAGTAACAGCTTACGTGAGTCGCGAGCGCTTCGATTCTCTAAATTTAACGCGAGATCAGCAGGTTTACGTCAAGCCCAAACACGCCATGACTTTTCCTGCTTATTCAATTTAAATCAGCGGCTGCATCTTACTCAAAATACTATCGGGGAGCTTTTACAAAACACTGCTCCCACATCGTTACCAGGCACGTGCCTGGTAATGCTGTCTCGTGGCTCTAAATCGGAGGCAGAGCCTCCTGAAATTCATTCCCAGGCAGAGCCTGGGAAGGGGAAAAAGCTTCCTCCTGAAATTTTGAGTGGGAACCATAAAAAAAGGTCAGCGAAGAATATGAATGCTAACAAATTGTTCAATTTAGCAACTAGCACTTTACTTACTTATCGCCGTTACATCCAGGCAGGATTAACACTTTGTGCAGGATTGGGACTTTCTGCGATCGCCTCTTCAGTTGCGTACAATTGGGAATACAAATCCATGCAAGCCGAACTGCAAGACCGGCTGGACAAAATAGCTACAGACATTCAGAGAGATGTTAGCGGCAATTTAGAAATAATTCGTGCTGCTGGAGCCTTTTACAGCGTATTTGACGGCGTTAAACAACCAGAAATGAAGACATTTGTTGGTCCTGCCCTCTACCGCCATCCGAGCCTGAAGGCGATCGCTTGGCTGCCCCGTGTTTCTGACTCTCCGCAATTCCTGACAGAGGAAATAGATTTAAGTTTAGATTTAACTGCCAATCGGGTAGCGTTAGAAAACGCCACAAAAAGACAAGAAATTATCGCGACTGACCGCCAAAAATTGCCCTCACAAAATTCCCCAAGCTTCTTCGTCTTTCTGCCAATTTTTAGTCAAACGTCTCCTGGCGATACCGCAGCCTTGCCACAAAATTTACCTGCGAGCAAACCAGAAAATTTGAAAGGTTTTACTATGGGAATTTTGCTCATTGATGCTATTGTTAAATCGGCTTTACAGGAAACTCAACTTAACTTTGTTAACGTGTATCTTCAAGATCCTATGGCTCCTGAAGCCGAAAGATTTCTCGCTTTTTACGAAGCGAAGACTAAAAGAATAATTACTGACGAAAACATTAAAAATAAACTCTATATAGGGGAAAGAGCTTACTGCCCGGACGGCAGCAGTTGCACCCGCATTCTCAATATTGAAAATCGCAGGTGGCTGCTGCAACTGCGGCTGACGCCAGAGTACATTAATCCTCTAAGATTTTGGCGTTCTTTGACTGTTTTAATATTGGGTAATATCTTAAGCTTGGCTGTGACACTTTATCTAATGAGCTTGTTGAATTATACAGATAAACTTGAACAAGTAGCAGCAGAACGCACGGCTAAATCTCAACAGCTAGAGCAAACGTTGAAAGAATTGCAGCAAACTCAAACTCAACTGATTCAGCAGGAAAAAATGTCTAGTTTGGGTTTATTAGTTGCTGGTGTAGCCCACGAAGTTAACAATCCTATTAGTTTTATTTACGGCAATATTCAACACGCTAGCGCATATAGTAGGGATTTGTTGGAGTTGGTAAAACTCTACCAAAAACACTATTCATACCCTCCATCGGAAATTTCAAAGTATTTAGAAAATATTGACTTTGAGTTTCTCAGCAAAGATTTGCCGCAACTGCTGTCATCGATGAAAATAGGAGCCGATCGCATTGTTCAAATTGTCAAATCTTTGCGTAATTTCTCTCGCTTAGACGAAAGCGAAATGAAACCTGTCAATATCCATGAAGGCATTGACAGCACTCTGCTAATTCTCCAAAGTCGCCTGAAAGCTACAGCCGATCGCCCCGCGATCGAGATTGTTAAAAACTACAGCAATTTACCTTTAGTAGAGTGCTATGCCGGACAATTAAATCAGGTGTTTATGAATATTCTGGCTAATGCAATCGACGCCCTTGAGAGTTACAACCTCGATCGCGGGCCCAAAGCAGCCAAAGCCAATCCGATCGCGATCGCCATAACCACAGAATATTCGAGCCCCGATAAAATAATTGTGCGGATATCTGACAACGGCCCCGGTATGGCAGAAAATGTCAAAAAACTGCTGTTCGACCCGTTCTTTACGACTAAACCTGCCGGAAAAGGGACGGGATTGGGACTGTCAATCAGCTATAAAATTGTCGTAGAAAAGCACAAGGGTGCGCTGCGCTGCGATTCGACACCGGGATTGGGGACGGAATTCTCGATCGAGATTCCGCTGCGGCAAGAAGTCAAACAAGCTGTACCGTTTGTTTCGCGAAAAATATCGGAGGCAGCTTAGAAAGGGCTGGGGAAGAAAAAATTTTTTTCTTGTTAACTACTGTAATTCGGTCGGATTATAGTATTATATGTAATAATGCCAAAACCAATACTGCTTTATGCAGCTTAAACCCTTGGCACTGCCGATACTGTATAACCCAAACACGGCGAGACTAAATATGTTCAGTGACTTGCAAATTATTTACGAACGCGACCCCGCGGCGCGCAACTGGCTGGAAGTATTATTTTGCTATCCCGGACTGCAAGCACTTTTTTTGCACCGGATAGCAAACTGGCTTTATTCCGCTGGCCTGCCGTTTGTACCCCGCTTGATTTCCCAACTGAGCCGCTTTTTAACAGGTATTGAGATCCACCCAGCAGCAAAAATTGGTAGGGGCGTGTTTATCGACCACGGCATGGGGGTGGTAATTGGCGAAACTGCGATCGTTGGAGATTATGCTGTAATTTATCAAGGAGCGACCATTGGCGGCACGGGTAAAGAAATAGGAAAACGCCATCCAACGCTGGGAGAAAATGTAGTCGTGGGAGCCGGTGCTAAAGTTTTAGGCAATATTCAAATTGGCAATAATGTTCGGATTGGTGCGGGTTCGGTAGTGCTGCGGGATGTCCCTAGCGATTGCACAGTTGTGGGAATTCCCGGTCGCATCATCCCTCGGAAAAAGCAGGTAGAAGATGCTCAAAATTCTCAAGACATACCGGATTTGGAAGCTCAAGCGATTCGAGCTTTGTTCGATAGGATTAAGGATTTAGAAGACCAGGTTGATTTTTTAAAATCTCAAGTCTCTCCGCTCAAAGCAAATGAATCCGAGCAAAAAGAAGCCGAGAAACATAAGTTATTTATGTCTTCTAATTTATTCATTACAGACTTTTTAGACGGTGCAGGAATCTAGTAAAGCTTTAATTTATATAGATTTTTGCCAGCCACACTATCCTGCTGTCATCGGACAAACTAACTTTTATTCTTTCAGTAACTGGCTATGACTATTGCTTCTCTTTCCACTAAAACTTTTGATGAAACGAGCCAACATATATTTTCTCGTCGCTCGCACTTGCCCAACAGAAGCAATGCTCTGTGGCGAATTGAAACTGGAGTAGTGCGAACTGTAACGTGGCTTGAAGATGGCACAATTATCACCTTGGGATTGTGGGGGCCTGGTGATACGATCGGCAAACCGATATCAAAATGCGATCCTTTTCAAATTGAATGCCTCACTAAAGTCGAAGCAATTTTACTATCTGGCGATCGCTGGCTAAATAGAGATATTTTGCTCAGTCACATTCAGCAGGCTGAAGATTTTATGGTAATGCGAGGTTACAAAAGAGTTGATTTTATGCTCTATCAACTCTTAACTTGGCTGGCTAAGAGGTTTGGTTCCGAGGTAGAGCGAGGACATCTGATCGATATGATTTTAACGCATCAGGACATTGCAGAAATCCTCGGTACAAGTCGCGTAACTGTCACTCGCACCCTCGGTAATTTTGAGCAGCAAGGCTTAATTAATCGTCTGCCACTCCACCGGATTATTCTGCAACCTTCTGAGGTGTGGCACTACGAAATATAAAAGGATATTAACTGTTAATGGTTTACGGTTGCTGATTTAGGTGGTAGGAATGCGGTGCCAAAAAAAATCTTCGCTGACAGTGCGATATTCGAGCCAATTCACAGTTCTCTAGAGAATAAATAATTTCGATCGAATGTGCGTTAATTAAATGTTTTCATCGACTCGTCAATAGGTTCAAAAGCGAGTGCGATCGTCGCCCTTGCTTTTCTCTTTCTCGTGATTTCTTTCTTCTCACTGCCAACAGATGCGATATCTCGCACCTGTTGACTGCCGCCAAGTAGGTGAGTATTAATAAACTTAACGATGACACAGCATATATCCGCCTACCTACTTAGCAGTTACTTTAAGGCGGGGGTATTGCCTGTAAAATAGTTGCTCCCTGCAACATTTGAGACTTTCGGGATCTACCCGCTTCTGGGTGTTCCCAAGAGGGTGCAAAGGGCGGAACCAAGAAGGGGCAAGCTTTCCACCCACCCTGTACCGCCACGCCGAGCATCTGGCAGTTTCCGCCCCTGTGTCCGTGCTGCTCGTAATATCGACAGTGCCGACAGCTTAAACCTACATTTACGTTGCTCACGGGATTTCTCCAACCGTTTTTGTAATAAAAAAATACTAACACCTGTACATCTACCGGAATTGTGTACTATGATATAATCTACAATTTAAACTCGATCGCCAGTGGGGAATGTGGAACTATCTTCTAGAGTAGAATATGCCCTGTTAGCGCTCTTGGAACTGGCGAGCCACCACCCGAAGGATTCGCCCCTAACAGTGAACGAACTTACTGCTTCTCAAGAGATACCAGAACGCTATCTAGACCAAATTCTTGCCGTGCTGCGGCGTGCAAGTATCGTCCAGAGTTTGCGGGGCGCTAAAGGCGGTTATTTGCTGGCAAAAGAGCCTTGGCAGATTACTTTGCTAGAGGTGTTTTCGACACTCGAAGGCGACGGCAGCAGCCAGACTCAAAAAGTTTCGGAATCTGTAACAATAGAAAAAACTGCGGTGCTAGAAATCTGGCAGGAAGCTCAACAGGCATCTTGGGCTGTTTTGGGCAAATACACATTACAAGATTTGTGCGAACAGCGGGATGTTCGCAAACAAGCACATCCCATGTACTACATTTAAGGGGAGAGAAATTAAACCATGAGAATTGCTAAGGATGTTACAGGAATAATTGGCAGAACTCCTTTAGTTCAGCTCAATAAAATTCCCCAAGCCGAAGGAGTAGTTGCTCAAATTGTGGCTAAATTGGAAGGGATGAATCCGGCTGCTTCGGTGAAAGATCGGATTGCGGGCAGCATGATTCAGGCGGCAGAAGATGCGGGGTTAATTCAACCGGGGAAAACTATTTTAGTTGAACCGACTTCAGGCAATACAGGAATTGCTTTGGCAATGATCGCGGCGGCGAAAGGCTACAGTCTGATTTTAACTATGCCGGATACGATGAGTTTAGAGCGCCGATCGATGCTGAAAGCTTACGGAGCTCAGTTGGAATTGACTCCGGGACATGAAGGGATGTTAAGCGCGATCGCCCGTGCGGAAGAAATTGTAGAAGAAACCCCCGATGCTTTCATGCTGCAACAGTTTCGCAACCCCGCTAATCCAAAAATTCACCGGGAAACCACGGCCGAGGAAATTTGGGAAGATACAGAAGGTAAAGTAGATTTTTTAGTTGCTGGAGTTGGCACCGGCGGCACAATTACTGGAGTTGCTGAGGTAATTAAACAGCGGAAACCGAGTTTTAAGGCGATCGCAGTTGAACCAGCCACCAGCCCCGTCCTTTCTGGAGGTAAATCTGGTGCTCACAAAATTCAAGGGATTGGTGCAGGATTCATCCCGGAAGTGTTGAAACCAGAGTTAATTGATGAGGTGATCGCAGTTAGCGACGCAGATGCGATCGCCTACAGTCGCCGACTAGCCAGAGAAGAAGGATTGTTGTCAGGAATCTCAGCAGGCGCGGCTTTATTTGCCGCAATTCAAGTCGGCAAGCGTCCCGAAAATGCTGGGAAATTGATAGTTTTTGTGCAGCCTTCTTATGGCGAACGCTACCTCAGTACAGTCTTGTTCAAAGACTTAGAATTGCCGACAGTCAGCGAACTCGAAGCATTAGTCAGCAATTATTAATACGTAGTAGGGCATTGGTGAAAACTTAACGTCAAACCGACCGTCTCTCTTGTTGTATCGAAGTCTAGATCCCCCCTCACCCCCTTAATCAGAGGGGGGGACAAAATTCTTCTCAAAGTCCCTCTTCTTAAGGGAAATTTAGGGGGATCTAGACTCGGTGATAAACAAGATATACAAAGGTTTTTATCGGATTGTTGACACCAATGGGCGGGCACTACCCCTACTTTTCAGACTTGATACAACTTCCAACTAGCCATCGCCAACATTCCGTAAATCACAAATTTTAGCGGGCGTTGAGGCATAATTTGGCAGAATTTAGCCCCTACCAAAACTCCGGGCACCGAACCCAACCAAATTGGCAATACCAAACTCCAGTTTACTGTTCCGAGGCTGAGGTGTCCCAGAGATGTAAACATCAACAAAATTGCCGCCTGGGAAATATCTGTACCCACCAATTTAGAAGTATCCAAGCGGAAAAAAGCAATCAGCAACAGTGCAAACATCGAACCGGAAGACACGCTAGTGATTCCCACTATGCAGCCTAAAACTGCTGCCGCACTCACAGTACAAATACGGCCATAATTAGTATTTAAGTCCCATTTAGGCTGCGGAGGCAATTTAAAATTAGGGAAAAATGTTTTGACCACTAATTGGGTCAGCGATAAAGCGACAATTAGGGCAATCGCTACTCCGAGAAATCGCAGCAATATGCTGTCTAAGTCTTGACTTCCGCTGGATTTGATGCAGTGTAAAATCCACACGCCCGTCAGCGAACCGGGCACGCTACCCAAAGCCAGCCACTTAACTACTTGCAAGTCTAGGGTCTTTTGCTGCCAGTGTTTGAAGCCGCCAACAACTTTCATAAGTGTGGCCGCTACGACATCCGAACTAATAGCAATTGATGCTGGAACCTGGAAGACAAAAATTAACATTGGGGTGATGAGCGACGCTCCGCCAACTCCGGTCAAACCAACGATAATGCCCACGAAAAAACTGAGAAATGATAGTAATAAGTAGTTCACGGTTATGCCCAAAAACTGTGTATTTAAGCGCTGCCAACCAACAAATAGATAACTTTCGTGGCTCATGCAACACAGAAACACAGGCAAAATATAACTCGCATTTCAATATTCACCGCTATAAGTTTTGCTTTTCAACGCTTGAAATTTTCCGTGCGTTCAACTACAAAAATTTTGGTAAAAGTAAGTAAATGCAAACAAATAAACCTACAAAAATTGTAGTATAAAAGCTCCCTGATTTTCTTAAATTCACCTGTGTAACTGATTGAAAATTCTCGATTAATTTATGGTTTAAATTCTGCTTTCTACCTTGAAGTGACGAGCGTCACAGGTAAAGCAGAGCTGAGGTTAACCGACTGCTGGCTGGAAAACAAATCGGGAGTATCGAGAACATTAAAATGAATTAATGCCACAACGACAATAGTGAAGGCGGTTGAGGAAACTAAACCCGTCAATAACTCTTTTTTGAGGTTTTTTTCCTTGGTTTTGTCTGCAAAAACATCTACAGCCCCGAATTGCATCAACAGAATTCCCGCAATATTGGATAGCCAGTAGCCGACAATTGTGCAAGGAAACAGTAAATCTGGGGAAAGCCCACTACAGATATACCCAAAGGCGTAGGCAATTGGCAGATTGAAAAATATGTCGTTCCACCAACACAGCGGTGATAGCAAATATCCAATTGCCAGAAGTAGCCCGCCTCTGATTTTTTTAAACCAGACTTCCTTAAAGCCCTTAGCTTGTGGCAACTGTTGGGTCAGTTGTTTTGCAAGCTGGTACTCTTGAGTGACTTTTTTAGCGTTTTCCACGTTAACAGCTCATAACTCGATCGACTTACCGTAGTTTAGCATCCCAACAGATCTATGTCTAGTAAGTCGATCGAGTTACCGTATTTTATTGTCGATCGGCTTAATATACTTTGTTTCCGATACAAAAATATCTATCCGGGAGAGGTTGTTGAGAATGCTGACTGGTGTATGTTTAGGCGCCCATTGAGAAATTAAAAGCTTCAGGCAAATGCTTGACTGTTTGCCAAAGATAGGCAGTGTCGATGCCCCAGTAAAATTGCAGGTAAACGAGCAAAAGCCCGATCGCGACTGTCACGCCCAGCAATTTAGGGAATATTTTCGCGACACTCTCCAGCACTGCGAATGCTGCCCAGATAGCAGCAGCTAAGATGATAATGGAAGCGATTGTGGCAACTATATCGCTGTTCATGGTTAACTCCTGTTGACAATCAATCGGGTATTACAGAACTACTTGGGCTGACGGCGGCTGCAAAGATCAAATAAATTACTCCAATCCCCAATAAGCCGACAGCCGAACTGAAGAGGAATATCAACCAATCTGACGGTTCGTAGGTATGCTCGTCAATTTGGCGGCGAACGATAAAGTATTTTCCAGTTGAGATTAACACTGTCGCCAAACCTATGAGAGAGAAGATTAAACCTAACTTCCACCCCATCACCTGGCGGTACTGCACGGGCAGTTGCCCGACGCGAAGTCGGACGATGATGACGCCAAAACCCATGAGTGCGACCGCGGCCCGCATCCACGATAAAAAGGTGCGTTCGTTTGCCGATCGATCGATCGCCCGCGACAGATTTTGCTGCGTTTGTTTCTCATCATCTACTTGCATCGGTTTGAACGATAATTGCACGCGCTCCAACTCTTTAAGATTAATATAAAACTAGCGCCATTATTCTGGTGCCATCAAACCTTCTAAGCTAGAAGGAATGGTGAACATATAATAAATTACCCCAGTCCCTAGGATGGCGATCGCGAGGCTGAAAAGAATTACCCAGCGATCGGTAGGTTCATAAGTATCGTAATCGATATCGTGGCGGACGCCGAAGTAGTGCTTAGTTGATAAGAGCACTGTCAGCAAACCCACTATTGAAAAAAGCAAACCCAACTTCCAACCATTGCCGGGACTTGGCAGCAGAGGGGGATGGAAGGCGCGAAGGCGCACGATAACTACGCCAAAACCCATCAGCGATATTGCTGTCCGCATCCATGCTAAATAAGTGCGCTCGTTTGCCAAGTGATCCCGCACCCGCGACGGATTTGGTCGCTTAATCTTTTCTGTATTTACTTTCGTGGATTTCCAATTTAATAGCATAGATCGACCTTTTAATATTAACTCCAAATATGAAGGTAAACCGATATATTTTCGCTGGGACGATTATCCGCCGGGGTTCGATCCCCGGCTGGTTCTTGCGTTGCCACGGGCTTTACACAGCCGATCGCATTACAAGTTCACCAAAACTAATCATTTTCCTCAGTAGGTGCGTTGGGAAGTTGCGAATCTATGTAAGCCTGAGTCACGTCAGGAACAAACCAATTCGCATCCCCAGGCTGGAAAACTTTAGCAGTAGGAACGTTGAATTCTACAGCCCCCGTATCGGGATTAGCTCTCGCTACAAATTGAGTTCCGTCAACTATCTTAACAGCTAGACCGCCAGTCAATTCTTCTGAAGGTTGATCGGTCGTTCTTAAATCGGTTGCATTGACATCGCTGGGTAGAAAAATCCCATCGCAATCCCATTTATGTTCAGTTGTTTGGCCGTCAGCTAGAAAATACAGGGCATTATCGTAAGAAGAGTCCGCTGCTTTTTTGCCTTTCGGACCGTAGACAGCCAGGGTTTTCCCTGTCTCGTTGCGGCACTGACCCCAAGGTTTTCCCGTTTCTAAAGTGTATTTTTGAAACTCCAATTGAGAGATTTTTTTGTGGAGTTCTTTAGGGGTATAATTCTGGGCGCTATCGGGTGAGTCTTTCGCAGCCTTGAGAGTGTTCAGAGCTTCAGTCAGAGCTTCACTCACCTCTATGTAGTCGGGATTGCTCGCATATCTCGGCGTTTTTGGAGCGTCGGCCCAGGAGGGAGGAACGAATACTAAATTGGCGACCATTACCAAGAGCACTAAAACAAATTTGAACATTTTCACAATTTTTCTCCTTTTCTAGATTGTCAGGTTTTTTCCAACTTTCTGTTTGCTTGCTATTTTAGGACTTAGGCAAAAACCAGATCTCTTTAACTTGTTTGCCCGATCGACCAAATTTTGCAGAATCGAAAAATCTGGTTTTTTAGCGTTCTACCTATTGTCAAAGCCGAGCTGCGTGGGGTATTGGCGAAGTGTTCGGGCGATATTTTAGCGATTCATCCTCAAGTTTTTAGCTTTGTTTGACTCACCACTACAAGATTTATTGATACCACAGGTATCTTGTTGCCTAAGTCGGACAATTAACTAGCTCAAAAGATGGTTTCAACTTTCGTGAATACTTGAGGCTAAATTACTTTGAAGCTGCTTTTAGCTTGATTACTCACTTCATCATTAACTTAGCATATTTCTTAATATATTTCAATCGATTTAGCGCTATTTTTAAGCAAATAATTGTTAAGGTGAAAATGATGAGTTAGGACTTATGGTCTGGCAATTTATCTACCTATAGAGGGATGCAAATAGCGAAGGGCTAATTATTAGTTAGATTGAAATTGCGGGAGCAGGCGATAAGTACCGCTTTCAATCAGAATAAATATTCCCAAACCAATCAAAACAAAAGGAACAACAACCTTGCTATAGCGAGTCAAAATACGGGCGATCGCCCTTTGGCGAGTTAATCGGTAAGCGAGATAAGACCAAACACCTACCATCACCGAGAAAACCGCCAAAATCACCACCAAGCTCGGCAAATCGATGCTAGCAAACAGCGGCAAATAAATACCGATGTTGTCACCCCCGTTGGCTATAGTAACAGCAGCCACATTCAAAGTTTGGGGGTTGAAAAGATTTGCTATTTTTGACACAAGTGAATTAGATTTCCGGTTAAATTCGCCAGATACGGCTTGTACGTCATTTTCCTCATTATCTCTCTTGACTAAGTGACTGATGCCGATCGCGATCGGAACCAAACCCAGCAAGCCAATCCAAGCTGTCGGCACAATTAAACCGCCAAAAAAACCCGGCAAACTAGCAGCGATGAGTGCTGCAAATCCGAGGTACTTACCGACAAAGATATGCCGGGGGCGGAAAGTATCGTTTACCTGGGCGAAAAACAGCATGGAAAGCACCATATCGTCTATATTGGTTGCGGCGAAAGATGTAATCCCGGCAATAATCGCTGCTGCAATCCAATTCATGTGCTGTCCCTGCAATTTTTCTAAACTTCAGTTTCCCTGGCGTTACCTCTGCTCATAGTTATCAAACAGAAACAGCAACCAACTAAAGATATTATACTTAAAGTTGGGCTTGCCAGAGTGCCGCTTTCCACCAGAATCGCCATTCCCAATCCGATCAAAACAAAAGGCACAAGCTGATTGCCGTAGCGAGTCAGAGTATCTGCGATCGCCCGCATCTGAATTAACCGATAAGCAGCGTAGCACCAAACGCCCACCATCGCGAAGAATACAGCGAGAATCACCGCCAAACTTTCTAAAGTATTGCTAGCAAAAAGCGGTACATATATCCCGATATTGTCGCCCCCATTTGCCACCGTCACCCCTGCTACGCTGTAAGTTTGAGGAGACAGAAAATTGCTAAAAAAAGATTTCTCAGATTGCTCTAATTCTGCCTCAGCTTCCGAATCGTCAGTTTCTGGATTCAGCAAGCGGCTAAGCCCGATCGCAATTGGCAGCAAACCCAGCATTCCGATCCAATCTGGCGGAAAGATTAAGCGGCCAAAAAACCCCGGAATGCTAATCAAAACCAGTGCCGTAAAGCCCAGAAACTGACCGAAGACGATATGCCTGTGCCGAAATACTGCATTCACCTGCGAGAAAAACAGCAGCAGAATCAGAATATCGTCAAGATTCGTAGCTGTAAAAGCTGTCATACCCGTAGAAATTGCTGTTAGTAATTCATTCATTTCTGTATCTCCTTAATTTTTTTGCTGGGTTTTTACGCCTGCTTTTTTTACTGCGTCAAATCTTTGAATCAAATCAATGTAGGGTAGGCACTGCCCACCAGGGCCTGTAACAGGGTGAGTTGCAAATGTTTTGGTGGGGGGAGTGCCACCCTACAATTACTAATTAAAGGCTTGTTAGAGCGTAAGTTGCCAATGTTTTGGTGGGCCGTGCCCACCCTACAATTACTAATCAAAGCCGTTGTTGTCGATCGATACTGTATTCAATCGAACACCGCCGTAAATTGCATTTTATACCTCGAATTTGGCGTGAATTGCGTCAATAACCTGCTCCATCGAACCAACAAGTTCAGGATAGCGCCGCCGCTGCAAGAAAAACCATCCGCAAGTAGCCACCAAGTACATCAAGAACAAGTAAGGAAACGCATCGTAAGGAGCTTCGGGAACTGGGAACATAGTGCTGCCTGGAATGCCCACGCTGCCCGCAATCGGAATCATCATAAATGCGATCGCCGCCACCGAAAACGCTACATCTCGCACGCGCAATTTACCAATTTTGTGCAGGTAAACCGGAGCTGCGATCGAAATCAAGATGTATACCGTTAAAAATCCGTAGCTGCAAATTGCCCCCAAATAACCCATACAATCGAACAGTTTGATGTTAAACATAGACATGACAGCAGGCACCAAAAATGTCATAAATGTACACATCGTTACTGCAACGTGGGGAGTTCTATTAGATGAATGCGCTACACCTAATGAAGAGTGAAACAAACCGTGGCGCGCCATCATAAAAAACACTCTCGCCGCTGGATTGATGCTGCCGAGCACGCAAGCAAAAAAGCTAAATAAAGCGCCCAAAGCCACTAACTCTCCCAGCCAACCCATGCCCACTTGTTGCGCCAGAAAACTCAGAGGTTCTTCAGTATTAGTAATAGAAACTCCAGTACCGCTAAAACCCAAAACCTCAATATAGGTCATCAAAATGAAGAATAAGCCTGCCATGACAGCACTGCCCATAACAGCCTTGGGGATATTTTTTAAGGGTTTTTTCGCTTCGTCGCCCAGAGATGTAGCACTTTCAAAACCAGAGAAACCAAACATTACTAATACAAGTCCCGTCGCTATGTTGCCGGGAGTTACGCCTTCTAAAGTTAATTGGGACATATCTAAGGCAAAACCTTTGTGCGCCCAGATGATAATTCCTAAAAGTGCGATCGCCGCCACTGATGCCCCCTCTAGCCACAGCATCGCCATAGCTGAAAGCTGGATATCTTTGTAACCTGCATACCAAGCAACCCCGGCCCCGATCGATAACAGCGTAATCGGTGACGGATGGATGCCTAAATGACCGATGAAACTACCCGTAAAGTTGGCAAAACCACACAAAACGGACATCGCAGTAAATAGATAAGCTAGTACCAAACTCCAGCCGCAAATTACGCCGGCAGTAGGGCCAAGTCCTTTAACAATGTAAGAATAAAGAGAACCAGCAGAAGCCGATCGACTCGCAAATTGGTTGATATTGATGCTGACAAATACTAGGCCGATCAAGCCGATCGCAAAACTCAGCCAAGCCCCGTTTCCTGAAAGAGCGACGATTAAACCTATATTAGATGCTGGTATAGTTGTAGGTGCAATGACGGCAAAGGATTGAGCTAAAACCTCCCCGAAGGAGAGGCAGTCCGGCTTTAAGCCGTGTGCACTGTGATTTTTTTGCGTTTTCTTGGTCATTTATCTTCTCTATTTTTGTCGATCGACTTTTGGCGATCGGCTTCAAATTGTCGGTTCTGCTTCAGCCTCGGGCAGAGTGTTCTGACGCTTGAGTCTAACTGTAAGACCCTTGAGCCGTAAAATCAAATGTTGTTTTTTATCGAATTCATAAATGCAAGTGATGCAGTGCCGCGGCAAAAGAACTGTTGGAAGACGGTACCTATCTGTCGCCACAAGCTCAAACCCTTGACGTTAAGAGGAAAATTGAAATAGCGGCTGCTAACCGTGCTTTTTGGGGAATTCCAACCTGTACAATAGAGTCGATGGAAAAGTTCAGGTCAAAGCTTAGCCGCCAGAGATTTTAATCTCAAAAAATAACTGTATTTAGTAAAGGGGCACTCAGAATGGCCGGAATGACGCTTGACCAACTGCGAGTTTTTATAGCTGTAGCCGAACACCTGCACTTCAGTCGCGCGGCGGAGGAACTTTACATCACTCAACCCGCTGTCAGTGCGGCAATCCAAAGCTTAGAGGCACAATATGGAGTAAAACTATTTCACCGCATCGGCCGCCACATCGAAATCACTGAAGCCGGGAAGTTGCTGCAAGTTGAAACGCAGAAAATTCTCGACCAAGTTGCTTTGACTGAGAGAGGTTTGCGGGAGTTAAACGATTTGCAGCGAGGCGATTTAAAATTGGGTTGCAGTCTGACCATTGGCAATTATTGGCTGCCTGATAAAATTAGCAAGTTCAAACAGAAATATCCTGGTATTTGCGTGAATTGTACTCTGGCAAATGCCGAAGAAATTTGTGCGGGTACGGCGACGGGAACATTTGATTTGGGTTTAGTGACCGGAGACATCAAAGCTTCGCTTAAGAACACTCTGGAGGAAGAAGTTATAGGCAGCGAACGCTTGCTGATTGTTGTTGGCAAATCTCACCCTTGGTTTGAACGGGCAGAGGTGAGTTTAACGGAAATTGCGCAAACGGATTGGGTAATGCGAGAAGCTGGTTCTGGAGTTCAGCAAATGTTGGAACAAGCTTTGCAAAGTTGGGGCATTAATCCCCATGAATTGAATGTCACTTTAGTTTTGAACAGCAGTGAAATGGTCAAAGCAGTGGTGGAAAGCGGCACAGGTGCAGCGGCGATTCCTGAATTGATGGTAAAAAAAGAATTGCAGCTATCCACACTGCGATCGATTAAAATTATAGATAGTCAACAAAGTTCTAATGTATCTTTTGAAATAATTAAACCAGTTTTGAAACTGAAGCACAAACAGCGTTTTCAAACTGGAATTACTAAAGCTTTTGAACAGATCTTAAGTCAAGATTCTGATAATTGGTAATTCATAAATTACGCAGGAATACTCAAGAAAGCTGGTTTTTTACCGACATAAAAAGCTAAACGCCGTGTATTTTCGTAAAGAAACCCGGTTTCTGGCCACCAGCGCGTCCAGGATGATAATTATCTCTCAACCAATTTCCTCAAGTCCAATAAATTTTTACCTCCATCACCAACAATCATCGGCAATTTCCCATTCCATTTTTCTATAGCCTGCCTTTCCAAAAATTCCGGAGTCAAATTGTCCCGCAGCAACCTTTGCACTTCGGCTTCTCCCTTGGCTAAATTTACCTTAGCCTCGGCCTCTTTTACTGCCTTCAGCGCTAAAAACTCCCCTCTTTTTGCCTCCTGTTCGGCAATTTGTTTCGCCTCCACTGCATCGCTAAACCGCTCAGAAAAATGAACGTGTACTAAAGAAATATCGTCAACGGCAATATGATATGTAACCAGTCTCAAGGTCAAATAATCATCAACTGCGGCTTTAACTTCTCCCCGTTTAGTAATAATTTCTTCAGCCGTGTATTTTGCCATAACTGCTTTTAATACTTCTTCAACTGCCGGATCGATAATGCGAGTAACTACTTCTTTTTCGTCACCTATTTGTTGAAAAATAGCATTAGCTTCTTCTGGAATAATGTGCCAGTTCAGCGCTACATCCGTGAAAACATCTTGCAAATCTTTTGAGGAAGCTTCAGCGGAACTTTCCTGTTTTTGCACCCTGACGCTCAACTTTTTTACAGTATAAACTATGGGGACTATTACGTGAATTCCTTCTCCGAGTACCTGTTCTTCCACTTTACCAAACTGCATCATCACGCCCCGTTCTCCAGCGTTGACAATGACAAAAAATCTGGACATAATAGCTAAAAACACTATCACTAGAGCTAGTATAACAGCTCTGTCAAATTCCTTATTTTTTTTATTGCTTGATTTGAGTGAGTCAACGTTACTGCTGGATTCTCCCACCATATTCTACCCCGACGATAGCACTTAATTATAGGACAAATATTGACTTAACCGATATTCTATTTGCCTTCCACCAGCAACTGTTCAAAATCTGCGGCAGGCACAGGAGGACTGAACAAATATCCTTGCATTGTATCGCAATTGTAGCGCCAGAGAAAATCTTTTTCGGCTTCCGTCTCAACTCCTTCGGCAATTACCTCAAGACAGAGAGTGTGCGCCATTTCAATAATAGCTTTTACAATCGCTGCATTGGTGCAACCCTCGGTGATATTGCTGATAAAACAGCGGTCAATTTTTAAAGTATCGAATGGGTATTGCGCCAGATAGCTTAAAGAAGAATACCCAGTTCCAAAATCGTCAATAGATATACAAACTCCCAAATTTTTCAATTGTTGCAAAGTAGCGATCGCACTTTCGGCATCCTCCACCATCAAACTTTCAGTCAGCTCTAATTCCAAACTGCTCGGTTCCAAACCAGTTTCTGCTAAAATTTGAGCAACTCTGCTGCTGAGCTCCGGTTGGTGAAATTGGCGCGGCGACAGATTCACCGCTACCCGCAGCGAAAAACCTGCATTTTGCCAAACTTGCATTTGCCTGCAAGCTGTGTGCAAAACCCACTCGCCTAACTGTACAATGAAGCCAGTTGCTTCCGCAGACGGAATAAATTCTGCGGGCGAAATCAGCCCTTTTTCTGGATGCAGCCAGCGTACTAAAGCTTCTGCGCTCATAATTTTACCAGTCTGGACATTGACCTGCGGCTGATAATAAACTTGGAATTCTTCTCGTTCCAATGCGTCGCGCAAACTTGTTTTTATCTGGTCTAATTTGTCGGCTGCATCTTGGATCAATTCGCTGCTTGGCCGCAAAGTATTGTACTTTTCGGCGACAGCTTCTTGTTTTTTCAAGCGGCTCGATATCGCCCCCACAAGTTCAGCTTTAGTAAAAGGTTTAGTCAGATAATCATCTGCTCCCAATTCCATACCTTGCCGCATTTCAGAGCGATCGGCTTTACCGGTGAGAAAAACAAAAGGCAGTGTAGCAGTAACAGGATTAGATCGCAAGGCCACCAGCACGCCGTACCCGTCAAGTTCCGGCATCATCACATCGCAAAGAATCACGTCGGGAAGATTTGACACCGCCGCATTTAAACCTTGCGCTCCATTTTCTGCACCCGTCACGTCGAAACCTTCAGCTTTGAGGAGTTTGAGAATATTCTCCCGGATTATTTGCTCGTCCTCAATCACTAAAATCTTTTTCATACGTCATTCCCTGAAAGCGATATAATTGACCCTCTAGCTGAAAGCGATAAGCGTGGCAATAACTGAGAACGCACAGCTCGGCTAAACAGCCGAAGCTTTTCCGACCAAAATAGCAGACTCCCCTGAAAAACGGTAATTTTTCAAAGATAACTAGATTAATGTTTCTCTGTTTACTCAGCGCCGTCCGTATTATTACAAGCTTAATTAATAATGTCTAAACTAATTCTAGGCGATCGACAGTTAGCATCGCCCTGAATAAATGCTAAACTAATTGTGCCACCTGAACGAGAGTCTGCAAACAATCTCAGCCTATTTATAACAGTTGCAAAAAATAATGCAACTGCAAGCAAGTTCCAAAGCCTTGCGGAGTCAGTCTTTTCCCATTCTTCAATGTAAAATCTCAACTTTCAAATCTCAAATGGTATTACCTACTGGATTCCCTGAACCCGCACAGATTGGGGTCATAGAAGTTAAGCAATATCCTCAGTACCGCGCTGTCACCTACACCCACGCGGGCGATTTGCGACAAGCAACTGGAATCGCCTTCAATCCCTTATTTCAACATATCAGCAACAACAAAATTGCGATGACAACGCCAGTAGAAGCGCGCTACACTGCAAATTCCGAGCAAATCGATGCGGTTCCCCAAGCAGAAGTTTCGTTCCTCTATCCCGCACCAAATATCGCCCCCAGCAGCGTTAATTCCGCTGTAGAAGTCACAGATACTTCGCCGATGACGGTTGTCAGCATCGGTGTGGGCGGGGCCTACACTTGGGAAAGCTATGAAAAGAACCTCCAGAAACTCAAAGATTGGCTTCAAGAACATCCCGAATACGAAATAGTCGGGCCGCCGCGCCGCTTTTTTTACAATTCCCCGATGACGCCGGAAGCAACTAAAATCAGCGAAGTACAAATTCCGATCAAGTGCCGCTGACGTGAACAACTAATTCGCGAATGTGACCCCGCTGGCGGTGTTCCCACAGGTAAATTCCCTGCCAAGTTCCTAACAGCAACCTGCCGCGGTCGATCGGGATTTGTTCAGAAGTATGAGTCAGCGCAGTGCGAATGTGCGCCGGCATATCGTCTGGGCCTTCAGCATCGTGAATGTAGCGATCGCCCTCCGGTACCAGTTTAGCCAAAAAGTTAGCCAAATCCTTAAGTACATCCGGGTCAGCATTTTCTTGAATCACCAAACTAGCAGAAGTGTGGCGCAAAAATAAGCTACAAAGTCCCGTTTTAATACCTGAATTCGCCACCGCATCTTCTATCTTAGGACTGATGTTACACAGAGACTTCCCTGTAGTTTGAATCTTGAGTATCTGTTGATAGTGAGTCATGCGATTTTAGATTTTGGATTTTAGATTTTAGATTTTGGATGAGACTGATGCAAAACTCTTCAGTCTGGCGTTGCGCCGACTTTGTTTGTGTAGGATCGATTTCTAATGGCCGTCTTCTATTTTAAACTTTCGATGAGACTGATGCAAAACTCTTCAGTCTGGCGTTGCGCCGACTTTGTTTGACAAGAAGCGATTTCAATCGCCGTCCTCCTTTGTTTGACAAGAAGCGATTTCAATCGCCTTATGTAAAATAGTCTACAACCGCTTGGGCGATCGCCTCCGTACCATTTTTATCCAATTTACCCGACAAACGCGGCGGATGCAGCGGTTGTCGCAAAAACTCCCAATCCCCCTCAAAAAACTCCGTCGCCGTCACAATTTGATGTTCCGCATAATTTTGAATCCCTTCCAGCAACACCGCAGCTTCTGCAAAACCTTCTCTCATTATAGAAACAACAGGTATTTGCAAGCGCAAAGCTTCCGCAAAAGTGCTGTATCCCGGTTTAGAAACTAAGCGCCCGCAGACAGGCATAATATCAACCGGACGCGGTAAAATCGGGAAAGATTGTGCAAACTTAGGATTTTTGACATTAATCAAATTCGGCAAATCGGGAGATTCCGCATCAAAAGTAATAAATTGCCAGTCGCTAAATTGCTGTAAATTTTGATAAGGAATTTCTTCTAAACCCAGTCCGCCGAAAGTCAACAAGACAGTTTTTTGCAGGGGTGTTTCGATGCCGAATACTTCCCGGACTTTATGGTTACTGTAGCGAGGATTGCCGCCAGTCAAGCCAACATCTTGAATATTTGGGAAAGCTGGCATCGGTTCGTGTAAAGGAAGACGAAAAAGCCGATCGCACATTCCGAAACACTCACCAATCCAATCTGCCATTTCTACAAATTCTCCGCCCCAATCGCGATAGATAAAATCCCACCCGAAATTGCTCATCATCCAGCAAGGAACCCCAGCCGATGCCGCCATTCGCGTTGCCAAAGGAGGAATGTCTGCCAGGATCAAACCCACCCGATTTTGCTTGATAAAATTAACTTCGCTTGCAATTAGGGAATTTTGCTTTTTCCGAATTTCCAGCAATTTTTCCAGCGTCGCGTCTTTATCCATATTCAAACTGTCAGCTTGCACGACACCCACATCAAAAGCGCGGGGACGGTGGATAAAGTCGCCGCGAATGTAAGATTCTAGCAGCCACCGAGGGGCAGTTGTTGTCATAATTAGTAAAATATCTTGATTTAATTCTTGAATTTTTGCAGCTACGGAGGAGACTCGGACAGCATGGCCGAATCCGTGATTCGTGATGGCAATATATAATGTTGGTCGAGACATTGATAATAGGGAATAGGGAATGGGGAATGGGGCATTGGGCATCGGGCATCGGGAATTGCGAATTGGAGGTAGAGACTGGAAGCCAACAAGACCAAGCTTCAAGCGACGCAGAAGGAACAATGACAAATTTAATAACTAATGACTAAGCGGTTGTGTATTTAACTTGTATATTCCTAACCTTGCTCTGAGCAACAGCCCAGAAGAGTTTTATTATTATTTTAGATGCAATTTCAATGCTGACTAGCTTATGTTACCGATTGATATTATCTCCGGTCGATTGACTATAAGAAAAATAGTTTTTAATGATGAACGCGACTCCTATCTTTATGAATAAATTAAAACTAAAATTTTTACTCCTAACTTAATTATAATTGTACAGGCATCGAATATGCAAGCACTCATCAATTGGAGGTGCTTTTAGACCAAACAGGCAATTGATTAATCTTGTCCAGGGTTATATCTACATACTTTTTACCGTCCGCCGCTTGATTTTCCCCAAAATATCCCTCATCGCCGTCGTGCTTGTGAGGGCCGCTCAAAGCTTCTGCATAGCGGCCTTGCAAACGAGCTTGGTTGAAAGGAGAAGTCGCGTACCAGTACCAGCGACTCGGAAAAACTATGCCACCAATATCCTCAATTGAATCGCGAGTGCCGCGAAAGTGGAAAATGCGATCGGCCTCTGCAAAACCATTTTCTCCCGAAAACACGCCCCCAACCGAAACAACCGTAATTTCTGCCTTCAGCCATTCTTTAAGATAGCGAGTAGCACCCAAAGCAACTTGTGCGCCGCCGCTAGTTCCAATTAAAATAACTTTCAAAGGTTGTTGAGGATTAACTGAAATGGGAGATTGAGCATTCATGCGCTCGATAATTGCATTAGCCATTCCCTGATTGTATGCAAAGCCGTAGCGATAATCTAAAGAAATTGCAAACCTCCAGAGATTGCGAATTTTGATGAATATATCCCCCGCAATCGGCCCGCTTTTTGCCTGTTCTGCAAACCGCCAAAAAGGAGCTAGCCACCGCTCTCCTCCTAAACTTTTGTTAGACGCTGAATAAGGAAAAACATCGCCCACTGCTACGCACTGCGGGTGACTTTTAACTAAACGCTTGAGAAAGAACTCTTCGCCCGGGGTTAATTCGTCCCCCGAAAAATCGCCAACTCCCGGTAAAAAGATGATATAACAATTGAGCGGTGAAGACTTGCGCGCTTCTAGATTGCCCTTGTTTGAAGGCAGTATCTCCGGCGGATTTTTCTTGAAACCCAAAGTTTCGGCACTTTGATTCAGCCACCATATAACAGTTCCCACCGGGGAAAGAATGCCCCAAATTATCAGAATTACACCTGCGACGATCAGCAAATTTAAACTTCCCCCGCGCAGCCATGCAAGTATCCTTAAAATCAATCTTAGCATTTAATAAAATCTGGTAGAATGCCAATTAATTAGCTAGTTACGTAGAAATAGTTCGGTGATTCTGCTGTATTAGAGCTTATTTTGTAAAAGTTGTCAACTATCTTGAGGAGCAGGAGTTCAACGTGAAGGGAGAAGATTCAATTGCAGGTTTGGGGGCTACCCTTTGGAACGCACTTTCTTTGAACGGCAATTTTTACGAAAAAACTCCATACACTCGCAGAACTAAGCGGATAGCTTTAACAATTGTAATTTTAGCTGCGGTGTCCCGCGTGTTGGGCAGTGCTGTCATCTTGTTAATCAACCGAACTGAGCCATCCGTATTATTTCTAGGACTTTTGATAGATGGTTTGGCAGTCGCGGGGGGTTATTATTTTTGGACTTTCACTATCTTTAAAATCGGGCAGTGGCTGAAACCGGGTCACGTAACTTATGGGGAGTTGTTGGTTCCGATCGGCTTTGCCTACGCCCCCCAAGTGCTGAATTTTTTAACGCTGATTCCCTTGCTGGGAGAAGGAATAGAGCGCATATTAGCTGTGTGGAGTTTGCTAGCTGTAATTGTTGCGGTTCGTCAAGGTTTGGATATTCAAACTCGCTGGGCGGTGTTAATTTGTTTTGTGGGTTGGCCGTTGATTCAAATTGCGATCGGCTTTGTGAAAGTATTTGAACAGTTGTTTTCACGATGGCTTTAATTAATCAATACGGAAGCAGTATAGTAAACTCGCTGCCCTCTCCAGGTGCCGACTTGCAAATTAGCTTTCCTCCATGTTGTTCTACCACAATTTGATAACTGATAGACAATCCCAAACCAGTCCCCTTACCTACCTCTTTAGTTGTAAAAAACGGGTCGAATATTTTACCCACCACCTCCGAACTCATCCCCACACCATTATCAACAATGCGAATCGCTACTTGATTTCCTTCCGCGACTTGAGTGCAAATCTGAATTGTTGGAGTCTTTGTCGAGTCAGCTTCACTCACTCTTTCGCAATAAAAAGCATCAATTGCATTGGTAAGTAAATTCATAAATACCTGATTAATTTCTCCCGGATAGCAGTTCACTAAAGGCAAATTGCCGTACTCCTCGATTACTTGAATATCAGTTAATTTCTGAGCCAAAATCATCAATGTGCTGTCGATCCCTTCGTGGAGATTAACCCATTTTTTATCTGATTCATCTAGTCGAGCAAAGTTTCGCAGCGACAGCACAATATCGCGAACCCTCGCAGCACCAACTCTCATGGAATCAATCATTTGAGTGAAATCATTTATCAAAAAACTTAAATCAATTTGCTCACTTTTATTTATTATTTCTTGCACGGGATTTGGGTAATTATTTTGGTATAACTGTAGTAAATCTAGTAAATTTTTAGAGTATTCATTGGTGTAATGTAAATTTCCATAAATAAAGTTAATCGGGTTATTAATTTCGTGAGCAATCCCCCCTACCACTTCTCCTAAACTAGACATTTTTTCGCTTTGAATTAGCTGCAATTGAGTGCGGCGAAGTTCTTCCAGTGCAGTTTGCAATTTCTCAGTTCTTTGGGCTACTCGCGTTTCCAGAATAGTATAAAAACGGGCATTTTCTAGAGAAATAGCTGCTTGTGCAGACAGGATTCCCAAAATTTCTAGCCTATCCCTAGTAAAAGCACCTTTTGTTAAATTGTTTTCTAAATAAAAAATCCCCGTAAGGTTGCCTTGATGGATAATTGGCAATACCAGGATAGATAGGGGTTGATTGGTCGCAATATAAGGATCAAATTGGAATTGCTCGGCTCGGGTAGCATCATCTAAAACCAAGTATTTTTGGGTTCTTTCTACATAGTTAATTAATGAAATTGGGAGGCTCTCGGATTCGGCAATCGGGAGAGATTGTAACACGGTTACATCATTAAACTGACCTGTTAGTCCAGCTTCTATGAATAATTGATTACCTGTCTTGGCAAGAAATAATACTTTTTGAGCGCCTGCGTTTTCCTTCACAAGCTGTACGAGTTTCTCTAGCAAGCGGCTGAGAATAATTTCGCTCGAAACAGCTTGTGATGCTTTGACAACTGTTGACAAATCCAGCACCAAACTATTGTTGATAGTAGTTTTGGCAGTCGTGACAACATTTTTAGATATTGGTTTTTGATGGCGATCGACTAAATAATGATAACGGGATTCTAAGTATTTAACTTTTGCTATAGCTCCCCAGCGAATGTAAGCATAATAAGCTTTTGTCAGATAAGATCGAGCACTGAGATCTTTATCCCAAAAGTGATAAAACTCTCCCGCTAATTCATAAGCTAATGCTTCTTCGTGGGTGTAACCGTTAGCAGCAGCTCCTTTAATAGCTAAGTCATAATAATCCATTGCTGCAAGTTTATCGCTGATAACTCGCGCTTTTTCTGCTTCGACTAACTCGTACTTGTGCTGATAATTCATGGGTGCATGGTAGGCCCACTTTTTCATAACTTGCTGATTAGAATTAACAATAGCTAGGTATGCTTCTTGATTGTCACTGTCAGGATAGTGAGCGAGGAGAGCCAGCGAATAGTAGAAATTGTGTACCCCAACAGTGATTAAGCCGATCGCCCCATCTGCATATTCTGTCGCTAATTTACCGCTGGCAACAGCCGAAGCATAATCTTTCAATAAATAAAGCAGCATCAATTTACCCACATAAGCTGCAAACAGCGACATTCGATTATTTTCTTTCTGCCAACGCGACATCACAGCAGGTTCATCCAACCTGCTACTAACTAACCGTACTTGCTCTGCTGTTTGGCTTCTTAAGCTTGAAGCAATTCCTTGCCAAATTTGAGCATAACCTATGGCAAATTCGTGTTTATTTTTCAGCAAAAACTCCATCGAAATGGTTTGTTTATCTTTGACAGATTCTAGCGGTTCTCCCACCAAAAATAAATTTGTAATATAGTGCTTACAATTATAAATTGCCCATTCTAGATCGCCAGTTTCGACACCAGAATTCATTCCTTCTCGAAAGGAAGCAAGTGTATTTTTAGTAGACTCTTTCCAGATTTTTATATGACCATTAAACATTACATAAACCTTAGCTTTTTGTTGGCTAGCATTAAATTGTTCTAGCAGCTTTAAAGCGATTAGTCCAGCGTAGTAGCCAGCTTCGATGTCGCCTTCTGTCCCGCACAGGATCATTCCATAAAGAGTATAGGGAAAAGCGGCTAATGCTGAATGACCGTGAGCGATACAAAGATTAACCATAGTCAAGACGAGGGACGACACAATTTCTGGTTTGGCAATATAAGCAGGAGGATAGAGGGCTGTCATGATTTCCATAGCTGCCAGTTGATAAGGATCAGTCATAACTGGCAGGTTTTCTAATTCCTCAATCTGAGGCAATTTTGGCACTGCAATGGTTTCGTTATCTAATAGGTTTACTCCCAGCATTTCCAGCACTTCTAGACCTGTTTCAACAGCTTTTAGCATCTGGCTTTGAGCCTGATAAAATAGGATTTTTAGCTGATACACTTTCGCTATGTCAAGCTGGTTTTTAGCCGATCGCAAAACCACTTCCGCCAAATTTTCTGCTTGCTCGAAATTGGTGTTTAAATATTCCGCTTCCAGCGTCTCTACATACAACCGCAGCGTCATGCTATAGTTGCGATCCCAGCTATCAGGTGCTAATAACGAAATTCCCACATTCAAATACTTAACAGCGGGTTCGTAAGCGTTAGCTGCTTTTGCCTTATGCCCAGCTATTAAATTTAATTGTGCTAATTCATCTTTTTCTGATTGCAGGCTCAGACAATCAATTCCTACATTTAACTGGTTGATAATATCAAAAATTTTCTCTTCTACTTTATCAGATGGCGTATTTTTAAGTAGCAATTTACCGATGCTAAGATGAGTAACTTTCTTTTCATCCTCAGAAATCAGCGAATATGCAGCTTGCTGGACGCGATCGTGCAAAAATTTATAGCCGACTCCCGAAGAATTGAAAGTTAAATTAACGGCTGATTCTCGATCTAAAAATAAAGGAATAAGGTAACTCTCATTCAATGGAAGTATTAACCCCGCTTGCAAAGCATCCCAGAGTTCCGTCGCAGTGACAGATGGAGATTTTGCGTTGACAGTAGAGAGAACATCGAGAGTAAAATTGTCCCCAACACAAGCGGCTAATTTCAAAACTTCTTGTGTAATCTCTGGCAGTTGTTGAATCCGACTGGCTACCAGTTCAACTACACTCTTATCTGTAATACCAATAGCTTGAATCTCCTCAATGTTCCACTCCCACTGCCCTTTTATTCCGGGAGACAGGACCTTGGTAAAGTCAAATTTTAAAAGTTGTTCTTGATAAAGAGTGTTGAGCAATTGCGTCACGAAAAAAGGATTACCACCAGTTTTATTCCAAATTAACTCCGCTAAGGGGTGAATTCTTTCTGAGTCATTTAAGGTCTCAGAAATTAACTCATTCACCTGGGCTAAAGAAAGAGGTTCCAGCACTAAATTGTTGAGAATAATCCCCGTTTGTTGAAGGTACTCTACTGTTTGCATTAAAGGATGTGTAGAGCTAACTTCATGGTCTCGATAGGCTCCAATCAATAGTAAATATTTGCTGTCTGGGTCAGTTGCCAGCAATTCCATTAATTTCAATGTCGCTGAATCTGACCACTGCAAGTCATCGAGAAATATCACTAAGGGATGCTCTTTCTGCGCGAAGACGTGGATAAATTCTTTGAATAGCCTGTTAAAGCGGTTTTGTGCTTCAGTTGGGGCAAGTTCGGGAACGGCAGGCTGTTTGCCAATTACCAATTCTAGTTCGGGAATCACGTCAATAATTACTTGTCCGGAATCGCCTAGCGCGGCTAAAATTTGATGTTGCCAATCTTGTAATTTTTTGCTATTTTCGGCAAGTAACTGCTGGCTCAAAGATTGAAAAGCTTGAATTAAAGATGCGTAAGGTATATTCCGCTTGAATTGGTCAAATTTACCAGAAATAAAATAACCCCGCTGTTTGGTGATGGGTTTTTTAATTTCGCTGACTACGGCCGATTTGCCTATACCTGCATAACCAGAAACTAGGAGCAGTTCAATTTGGGAAGGGGAAGAAATTTCCACGCAGGGATTAGCTACACGTTCAAATGCAGCCAATAGTTCCCTGACTTGTGTTTCCCGACCGTACAATTTTTGAGGAATCAACAACTGACTCAATATATCTAAGTTTCCGGGGGTAAAATCGACTATCTTGCCTGTAGTTTCTAACTGATTTAAACAATTTTCTAAATCTGCCAACAATCCACCTGCGCTTTGATATCTATCTTCGGCATTTTTTGCCATCAATTTTATCACAATTTGTGAGATAGCTGGTGGAATCTCTGAATTAATTTGATGGGGTACAATTGGTTGAGAGGCTAGGTGACTGTAAACTATTTCTAAGGGGTCGTTACTCGGAAATGGCAATTGACCTGTCAGCATTTCATACAAGGTAATTCCGAGGGAATAAAAGTCGGTGCGGTAGTCGAGGGTGCGGTTCATTCTCCCGGTTTGTTCCGGAGACATATAAGCAAAAGTGCCGACTATCGAGTTATTATTAATTTGGGGATTTTCTTTGGACAGTCGCGAAGCAATCCCGAAATCTGTCAATTTAATAATTCCTGTTTGGCTGTTGATGATGATATTGCTAGGCTTAATATCTTTATGAATTATTTTTTGAAGGTGCAGATATTCTAAGGCTTTTATGAGTTGGATGCCCAACCTCAAACAGGTGATGACTTCGAGCTTTTGTCTCGACATCAGGCGATCGAGAGATTCGCCCTCAAAGTCTTCTAAAAGCAAGCCGAGACGGTTGTCAAAGGTTTCTAGGCTAATGACTTTAACTAGGCCCGGATGGTCTAAATGTTCGCGAATGCGATACTCGTGCTTGATCCGGGTAATTGCATCGAGGGTGGGATATTCAGCTTTCAGGATTTTGAGTACGGTTGTCTCCTGCTGCGTGGGGATTTTCCCTCGATAAATAATCGTTTCGCTACCTTCGTGGAGAGTGCAGTGGATTTGGTATTGCGAGAGAAATTGCATTGAGTTCTCCTCAGAGTTGAAAATATATCTGATTCGAGCCGGTGTTGGCTGTTGACTGTTGGCTGTTGGCTGAGGGCACGACCACCCTCAACCGTCAAAAGTGTTGACATGGCAACCGTCAAAAGTCTTGACATGGCAACTGTTATATGCTTAATTCAACCATGTACTTATGCCAACAAAAATCAAACTTTATTTACTCGAACAAGAATATAATTTATACATAAAATGATATTATTAATGGAATCAAGCCATTTTGCTACTATTATTCTCAATTAATATCCCACCGACAGCGGACGGCAACCACACCCCTACTATTCGGCTCTCCCCACTGTCCCTCCTCCCTTAGCAAGATACATTGTTAGAGAAGGAAATACACAAAAATTTACATCTATAATTTGTGTAGTGTTCCAAATCGCTCCTTACCAGCAGCGATACAGCCCTCGCCAAGACAGTAGGATAGAAAAAATATGTTTGAACGCTTTACAGAACAAGCCATTAAAGCAATCATGCTAGCCCAAGAGGAAGCGCGGCGCCTCGGCCACAATTTTGTAGGCACCGAGCAAATCCTCCTGGGACTCGTCGGCGAAGGCACTGGCATCGCTGCAAAAGTATTACTGGATATGGGCCTCAACTTGAAAGAGGCGCGCAATGAAATCGAAAATATCATCGGCAGAGGTTCCGGGTTCCTCCCGCCGGAAATTCCTTTTACACCCCGCGTCAAGCGCATTTTTGAGACGGCGCTCAACGAAGCCCGGCAGTTAGGCCACAATTACATCGGCACCGAGCACATCCTGCTGGGGCTGATCCAAGACGACGAAGGGGTGGCGGGGAAGGTGCTGCAAAACTTGGGGATCGATCGCCAGAGAGTCCGCACGCAGGTAATTCGTGCCGTGGGAGAAGTGGCGGCGGTACCCGGAGGCAGGGGAGATAGCGGCGATCGCAAAACCCCGACTTTAGAAGAATTCGGCACAAACCTGACCAAGTTAGCCGCAGCCGGCAAACTCGATCCCGTGGTGGGCCGCGAAAATGAAATTGAGCGCGTGATCCAAGTGCTCGGCCGCCGCACGAAGAACAATCCAGTCTTAGTAGGCGAACCGGGAGTCGGCAAAACAGCCCTCGCCGAAGGTCTAGCCCAGCGGATTGTTAATAGAAACGTCCCGGAAATTTTAGAAGACAAACAAGTAATCAGCCTCGATATGGGTTCGCTGATTGCTGGTACAAAGTTCCGAGGCGAATTTGAAGAACGGCTGACGAAAATCATGGCCGAAATTCGCGCTGCCGGCAACATCATTCTGGTAATCGATGAAATTCACACCTTAGTCGGTGCAGGCGCAATTCAAGGCAGCATGGACGCCTCCAATATGCTCAAGCCCGCCCTTGCCAGAGGCGAATTGCAGTGTGTCGGCGCAACTACCTTGGACGAATATCGCAAGCACATCGAGCGCGACGCTGCCTTAGAACGCCGCTTCCAACCGATCAAAGTCGGCGAACCGAGCGTGGCTGAAACAATAGAAATATTGTACGGCTTGCGATCGGCTTACGAACAGCATCACAGACTGACAATTTCCGACGCAGCTTTAGAAGCAGCGGCCACACTGTCAGACCGGTACATTAACGATCGGTTTTTGCCAGACAAGGCGATCGACTTAATTGACGAAGCAGGTTCCCGCGTCCGCGTGATGAATTCACAAACCCCGCCCGAAGTTAAAGAGCTCAAAAAGCAACTGCCTGCAGTAACCAAAGAAAAAGATGCAGCAGTGCGCGAGCAAGACTTCGACAAAGCTGGAAAATTGCGCGATCGCGAATTAGAAATTGAAGCCGAAATCGCCGAAGCTACGATCAACAAAAGCCAACTCAAAACTTCTCCGATCGTCACCGAAGAAGACATCGCTCACATCGTGGCTAATTGGACGGGAGTACCGGTCAGCAAGCTGACAGAATCCGAATCTGAATTGCTGCTGCACATGGAAGATACTTTGCACCAGCGCTTGATCGGTCAAGAAGAAGCTGTCACCGCAGTTTCTCGGGCTATCCGCCGCGCCCGGGTAGGCTTGAAAAATCCCAATCGCCCGATCGCCAGTTTCATCTTTTCCGGCCCCACAGGCGTCGGCAAAACGGAACTTACAAAAGCCCTGGCAACTTATTTCTTCGGTTCGGAAGAAGCCATGATTCGGTTAGATATGTCCGAATTCATGGAACGCCACACGGTTTCTAAACTCATCGGTTCGCCTCCGGGTTACGTTGGCTACGATGAAGGCGGCCAACTAACAGAAGCAGTCCGGCGCCGTCCTTACACGGTCATCTTGTTCGACGAAATCGAAAAAGCTCACCCGGATGTCTTCAACATGATGCTGCAAATCTTGGAAGACGGCCGCTTGACCGATGCGAAAGGTCGGACAGTAGACTTTAAGAATACGCTGCTGGTGATGACATCAAACATCGGTTCGCGAGTGATTGAAAAAGGCGGCGGCGGTCTCGGTTTCGAGTTTACTGAAAGTGCCGCAGACGCGCAGTACAACCGCGTTCGCAGCTTGGTAAACGAAGAACTGAAACAGTTTTTCCGTCCCGAATTTATCAACCGCTTGGATGAGATTATCGTCTTCCGCCAGTTGAACAGGGAAGAAGTGAAGCAGATTGCGGACATTATGTTGCAGCAAGTCTTCAGCCGCTTAACCGAACAGGGTATTACTTTGTCGGTGACGGAACGGTTCAAGGATCTGTTAGTTACAGAAGGCTACAATCCCAGCTATGGTGCTCGACCTTTGCGCCGCGCAATCATGCGGTTGTTGGAAGATGTACTGGCTGAGGAAATGCTGTCTGGGAAGCTGAAAGAAGGCCAAAAGGCGATCGTTGATGTGGATGAAAACGGTCAGGTTAAGGTAGTGCCCGATGGTTCATCTGAGCCGAAATTACCCGAATTCGCATTGAGCCATTAATGCGATCTACAAACGGATAAATACTGTTAATTAAAAACCCGGTTTCTCTGAGAAACCGGGTTTTTAATTAAAAAATACCAGTAAAAAAAGCAACTTATCGATGAATCTAATCCCAGGATTGCAATTGCCCAACCCAATGCTGCACGAAAGCAGAAATGCGATCGCGCCGCGTTTCAAAAGTAGCAGCAATCCAGATAAACACAATCCCAAAAGCCAAACCAATCGCCCATTTAATCAGCGGATAATCGAAGATTAAAACCACCAACTGATAGAAAACATTGATTAAAAATACAGCCGTTCCTACAAACAAAAACGCCCGAACTCGCAGCGCCAAACCCGCTGCAATAGCCACCAAACTAAAAGCTCCCGCAACTAAACCGTGGCTTTGCTGAGTAAAAAGAGGTATCCCGCAAATCAGCGCAGTTGCGACCATTCGCAGAGTGTGGCGCAGCGGTTTTTCTGCTGGTAATTTGAGAGTGCGATCGAACTGAGTAATGTAAAGTAAAGAAAATCCTAAAGGAGTAACATAAAACTCTGGCTGAGTCAATCCTATTTGCCAGAACCACCGCAGCATTATCCAGTCAATTATCGCCACGCTCACATAGGTAAAACGAACTTCCTCCCTTTCCCAAGCTAGGAAAACATAGAAGGCGGCAGCTATCAGCAAGCTAATCGGATAAAACTTAGCCGGACTTTCCAAAATAGTAACTATTGGAATCACCGAAGCAATTACCTGCCAAGGTTTTTTAGACCAACCCCAGTTGTCCCAAGGCAAAATGTAAATGAAATAAGCGAATAGAGAAGCGAGGGCAACTTTCCAAGGCCCCAGCGGCCCGGAAATATACTTAACTAAAGGCGTATTGAGCCAATAAAGCCGGATGCCAAAGGCTTCTAGCCAGCCCAAGTAAATCCAAATTTCTCCCCATTGGCGATCGAGATTATTTCGCCCTTGCAAGAAAGCATATTGAACTAATAAAGCACCAGTGACTAATCCTAAATTTAGGCCGGACTTAATATCATCGGCAGAAGCCCAAATCAGCAGCAAACTGCTCAAAACCCAGTGCAGGTGAGCAAATATTTTTAACTCTGCATTAGTTAAATGTAAATAATTGCTGAGCCAAGAAGATAAAATGCGATAGATATATGTTAAAGCTGTGCCGAGAGTTGCCAGGACAATTAAACCGTCGCCAAAAACTCCTCCCGGTGTTTGAAAAAGTTGATATAGTAGCGATTCGCAAGCAGCAACGGACACACCAATTAACCCCAAATAAACCAAAGGTTTGAATTCTGGCTCCCGCCTACCAATGCCAAGCGCAATTAAAGACGCACCCAACACAGTTAAACCAGTCCAATTAGCAAAAGTGTGCGATCGGAAAGTTAAACCCAATACCCCGTAAACCAAAGGTATAAAATGAATGCTAGGTAAATTTGTTCGATCGGGGTGGCGCCGCCGCCACCAATCCCCCAACAATTGAGTAAACAATCCGAGAGCGATATTAGCCACTGCCAAATTAATCGTAGTGCGATCGACAAAACTCAAACCGACTGCTGTCAACAACTCCAAACTCCAAGCCACAGCATAAATTGCCAGAGGGGAAAGTTGGTGTAAACTTCGGAAAATTATCGCAGCCATTATCACCAAAATAGCAGCCAAAACTTCAGTAGAGGGCGGAAAACTCAAGGTACTGCCTGCGTATAGTTCATAGGAATAAAAAGTAACAGTTGTTAACAGCAAGCCTGCAAGTAAGATTGCCCACCCATCTAAAGCTCGATCGTAAATTTCAGCTAATTGAGAAGACTCAGGCAAACGGCTGGAAAAACGAACAATCATGCTGCGAAGCAACCACAGACACAAAAGAGCGATCGCCCCGGCAATTCCCCAATCCCAACCAGACACAAAACCGAATTGATCGATCGCCGCAGCTACGAAACTCAAGCCAAACCCCACTCCAATCGCAGCCGCTGGTATCTCGACTAAATAGTAAGTATTGACCAACATCAATCCGGCTGCCAAACCCAGACCAATTAACCGATATCCCGGAAAAATAAAAATTATAACTTGTGCGAACATTAGGGCGATCGTACTAAAGGTACTGGCAACTTGTTTGTGAGGAACCTCACTATATTTAGCAACAGCAGTCAAAGCCAAAGGAGTCGCCAACCAGAGCAAACTCCACTGAGCGCGATGATTGGCAGTACCCCCAAACACATGATTTTGCAACAAGATAAAGCTGAATCCTGCTAATACTAAGCCCAAATACCAGGAACTTTGGAACCATGCAGTGTGCCAGCGGAAAAATGCAGAGTTTTCTCGGGAATTTGCCGCTTTCATCCAGACAAAAAATCCCCATTCACTCGCCATGAATGTTAATAATATTGCCGACCAAATATTGGGTGTCAGGTTTGGGAAAAATAAGTCAATTGCCGAAGCGAGCGCGCCTAAACTCATAATGTGAGTTATGGGAACCAAAATTGCCGGATTTCCTGGTTGTTCAGCCGCAGAAGCCGGCCTCGAAACTCGCCGGGAATTATTGGGAATTACGTATTTCCAAGTGATCCAACCTAAAATTAAAGTAGACACTAATAAATTGAGCGATCGCCAAAACGGATTGACTAAACTAATAACAGTTAAAACACTCCCTAAACCGAGAGCAAGGTTTTCCCCAAAACGGGCAAGTTGAAACTTTCGCTGGCGGTAGAGCCACTGCGCTGCACTTACCATTAAAATTAAATAAGGCAACAGCAGAACACCCCAAAAAGCCCAAGGAGTTTGCTGAGAGTTTGTAAGCTGAGTTAAAAATGCAACAAATTGTGTTTTAATCCCTAAAGGAAGCACTCGCCAAAACAGCCAAATACTCTGAAGCCCCACCGCCTCAAGCATTAGCAAATCAAACTCTTGCCAAAACCGCACTAAACGTTTATAAAAAAACCAAACAGCCAATCCGCTAACTGCGATCGCCTGTAGCGGAATGTCGCGAAAACAAACCAGGTATCCCAAACCCACCAAACCCATTCCCGCTAATTGCCAGTTAAAAAAGTTGCTGGGATTTGGCTGGTCGGATATATTGTTTTTGATAGTCCCAGATGCGAGGGGGTGCTGCCAATCCAGCCATGCTAAAAGCACGCCGCAGATCCCCAAAGCTAAACCCATTTCAGCGATATTTACATCCTTGACAAATATCGCCCGACCCAGTAAAATTCCTAAGGAATAAGCTACTAAAACAGCTTTTTTGTAAGTCAGAAAATCTCTGCTCAAACTGAAAGCAGCGGCGAATGTTTCAGTATTTCCCGCGCGTTGGATAGATTGCAATCGTTGTTGCTGAACTTGATAAACTGTAGCAGCAGCAGTTCCCACTGTACCTAAATAAACCGCAGCCAGGGAAAAGCCAGCACTTCCCCACCCCCAGTGCAAATAACTCAATCCCAAGTGATTTAGGGCGATCGATCGAGCGATGTTTTTTCCTGAAAAGCTTTGATATTGATCTTTTATAATCCGGGCAGTTATCCAACTCAAAATAAGTGCCGCTGCGATTGCTACCGCCCAGTCCCAAGGATACCGCCACAATCCAAGAGTATCCATTGCCCAAAAATTGATCGGCACTAGCAACAGCGTCACTTCTTGCAAAGTTTGAGCAGTCAAGTGCAAATTCTGCTGTCTGTTTGCCCAACTGCTAATCGCCCAAAAAGTTAAAGTATAAGCTAACAAAACTCCATATTGTCCGGCAGCAGGAAATCTTTCCCACTGACTGGCAGCTAAGACTCCTGAGGAGACAACTACCATGAACACTCCTAAAAACAACAGCCACACCACGCTAATTTCTGCCATTAGCGAGTGCAAAATTTGAGCGATAAAATTAGGGGTTTGAGTAGTTTCTGTAGGCGTAGCAACACTTTCTCTGCTGCTAGGTAATGCTTGAGGCGTTGATAAGGCAGGTACTTTTGGCTCGTTAACAGGAGTAATCGGGCCCTCAATTTCAGAAATATCTACAGCGGGATCTCTGAGCGGGCAGACTAAATACTGCCGGCACAACTGCTCAACCTCGGCGGGCGAAAGCAAACCCAGCCGCAGCCACGCTTCTAAACCTGTTAACAACTCAGGATGCGACGCTAAGACGCTCAATTCAATTTTGCTCGATCGACCTTTGGGAGACGACATCGGCTTAAACTTGTACTAGGTACCTTCAAGCTATAGCCTAAATTAATGTCGAGCGAACATGACCACATTCCGCCATCCCAATTGGCACAATAAGTATTTATAACTAAAAAGCTGTAGCAGCCAGTGTCAACCCATGAAAAAATCCCGCTGATGCGCCTACACCAGCGTGCATCAGCGGTTAGAAACTCCCAATTAGGACACAGCACCGAGCTTCTTACCGATCGACATATTGCAGCAAAGTGTCCACACTAGCATTGTGGTCTATGAAAGAAAATAAATGTTTGAAGAGGAGTTTTCCCTCTGCATCCAAAACAAACTGAGCGGGCAAAGGAGCACCTAAAGCCTGACCGACTTGATAAGCCCGAAACACTTGACAGCCGGGATCGGACAGCAGAGGCATTTTCAAGCCTAAATCTCTAACCACTATTTGGCTTTGGCGATCGTCGGTACTGGCAATCATCAATAATTCTATATTGCGATCGGCAAATTTTTCCCAGTTTTCATTCAAAGCTTTAATGTGAGGAAAACAGAAAGGGCAATATTGCTTTTCAGTAAAAATCCGCGTAAAAGCCAGAATTACTGGC
Organism: Microcoleus asticus IPMA8; assembly: GCF_013179805.1. Classification (GTDB taxonomy): domain Bacteria; phylum Cyanobacteriota; class Cyanobacteriia; order Cyanobacteriales; family Microcoleaceae; genus Microcoleus; species Microcoleus asticus. The sequence goes on from NZ_SRRZ01000017.1 coordinate 59,903, forward strand.
TTATCGCCCCGATAATTCGACAGCCGTACCAACTTGCCATTATTAATATCCGGCAATTCAAAATCTGGCGTCCTATGTCCCAGCTTCAGAACATTAGTCGCCGGAACAGGCAATAAATTTTGGAAAAACCGCTGATTTAACAAGCCGCTAAAATTAGTAGAAGTCAGCATATTTCCTAATTGCGTAATTGCTAATTGGTAATTAAAAATCCGGTTAAATGAATGCCTCTGCGGGTACGGACACGGCAGGGCCGTGCCCGTACAAATAGAATGTGCTTAAACCGCAGCAAAGAATACCTTAGACTTGACCGGATCTGGAGTCATAGTCTTGTCACCGGGCTGCCAGCCGGCGGGACAAACTTCATCGGGGTGAGACTGGACGTATTGGATAGCTTGCAGAGTGCGGAGAGTTTCGTCCACGTTGCGGCCGAAGGCAAGATTGTTGATAGTAGAGTGTTGGATGATGCCTTCTTTGTCGATGATGAACAGACCTCTGAGGGCAATCCCTGCTTCTGGGTCGAGGACGTTGTAGTCAGAACTAATTGTTTTTTTGAGGTCAGCAACTAAGGGATAGTTGAGGTCGCCGACACCGCCTGATTTGCGGTCTGTTTGTATCCAAGCGAGGTGAGAGAATTCGCTGTCAACGGATACGCCGAGGATTTCGGTATCGATTTTCTTGAAGTCCTCGAAGCGATCGCTAAACGCTGTAATCTCAGTCGGGCACACAAAGGTGAAGTCCAAGGGGTAGAAGAACAGGACTACATACTTTTTGCCTTTATAGTCTGACAGCTTAACTGTCTTGAACTCCTGATCCACTACGGCTGTTGCTGCGAAATCGGGTGCAGCTTGACCAACCCGGAGGCATTCACTGGTCATAGATTTTGTTTCCTTTTTTACGAACTGTTACAAATATATCATACTCATAACGACTACAAGTATGTTCTACAGAAATCAAAAAAACACGCTCTCAAAATTGAGAGCGCGGTTTTTTTGATTAAATAATGGCTCAGGCGGGATTTGAACCTGCGACCTTGGGCTTATGAGTCCCCTGCGCTAACCACTGCGCCACTGAGCCAAATCTAGTTCACGATTTACTATCGTAGCACGGTAGAGCGAGCTATGTCTTCTTTTAAAACAACACTATTTCTAATAACTTATAGTAAAAGTTATGAGTTTTGCTAATCATTCAAAACCCATAACTTCCGACCAGTCGTTACCGAGAAGCGCTGGACGCATCGTCGGGCAGAAAAGCCATGGGATTGATAGCACCCTGTCCTGCGGGATGAATTTCAAAGTGCAAGTGCGGTCCGGTACTGAAGCCGGTGCTGCCCATTTCTGAAATCTGTTCGCCTTGAGCGACCTTCTGACCCTTTTGCACCAAAATCCGGCTGTTGTGGGCATAGACAGTCTCAGTGCCGTCTGGATGGGTAATTTCCACCAGATACCCGTAGCCGCCGTCATTCCACTGAGCATAGGTAACCACCCCGTCAGATGCTGCCACAATTGGCGTGCCGATCGGCCCTGCAATATCAATTCCCTTGTGCATCCGTCCCCAGCGCCAACCGTAGCCAGAAGTCAGAACGCCCTTAGACGGCCAAATAAACCCGTTAGCCGACTGTTTGCCGTTAGGCAGATAAGTATCAGGGCTCGAAAGCGGAGGCAGTTCTGGAGAAACCATGCGTCCCAAAGACGGGTTGCTTAGGGGATCGTAACCGTCTGCCCCCAAAGGAGCAGTTGCTACCACAGGCCGCTGCTGAGCAGAGGTCGGCGTCAGGTTGATCGGTTGCAGTTCCGCTGCGCGAGCGGGGTCTAAACGCTCTTGCTGCTGCTTCTGAACCTGCTCAGACCAGGCTCTCGATGGCGGTCTGCTGATTTCATTCTGCACCGCCTCAGTATAGTCGGGGGTGTAGAGATATGGATTTACACTTGGCATATCCTCAGACGGGTTGACCGAGGGCCCGTCCGTTGGAGTCAGGGACACCGCATTGGCGCCGATCGAATTGCGCGAGGCACGATATTCCTCTCGCAGTCTGACAACTTCTGCCCTCAAGCGTTCGGAATAAGGGTTGAGAGCTTCTGCGGTAGGGAGAGCCTCCGAATTCGACTCTGGTAAAGCGCTAGTTGGATAGGCATTTGAAGCCTGGGCGCTAGTATTTGGCACGAAGCCGATCGGCTGCGGGTATTCTCCCGTAGCGATAGCGGTAGCAGTTGCACTGGCTGGCATTGGCAGGGCACTGGTATCAACTGCACCTGTAAAGGTTGGTTCGCCTTGAAGATCCAGCTTCCCGGGGTCGCTAATGGTTTGGGAAACTTGAGTTAGCGGAATGCTGTTAATTTGGGGAACCATCGGCGCTGAAATATTGTTCAGACCTTCCAAGTTCGCCAGGGGAGAGACAACCGGCACTGTGGACGCGGGCGATCCAACGCCAGCACTGGCTATTTCCGGGGTAGACGAGCTGGGGTTCAAAGATGCGGGAACCGAAGCCGCAGACCATACAGATGTAGAGTTGGAGGCAGAATAAGAGGCTGCCGCCTGCACCGCTGGATTATTTAACCCAACTTGGGGAATTTTCAGCCGTTGATTGACGTTCAGCAAGTTGGGGTTGCCGAGCTTGTTGACGGAGATCAGCTCTTTGGGTGATACGCCGTGACCTTTGGCGATCGCATCTAGCGTATCTCCCGGACGCACGCTGTAGAGTACCCCAGCCGGCGCGGCGGTACTTCCGGCAGGGGTGACGAGCACAGCCGAAGGCAAACTCGGTGTTGCCAGAGACTGTTCAATTGACTCGAATGCTCGATCGGGCGATGTTGCTTGACCGACCCCGGCATTGGGAATTACAGGTGTCGCCCCGAGGTCGGGAATAGTTGTCTGAGTTGCAGAGCCGGGGGATGCCAGCGTCGGTGCTGACTCCGGCAAAGATGCCGCAGGTGTAGATAAATTTGCTCCCCCTTCATACCCTAACAGGGCCCGACCAGATTCTGTGGTGCGGTTTTCCTGTTTTTTCAAACTGTCGATCGCCCCGTCTGCGTTCGGGATGTCGATCGAACTTTGTTCCGGTATCGCCGTGACCAGCGGGGTCGCTGCGGTTGATGGCTGCGCTGTCAGGGCAGCACTATCCAACGGCTCGGAGCCAGCCAGATTTAACTTTTCTTCGGGATTGACCGCCGCTGCGCGCTCTAGCGAAGCCACGGCGGAGTCGGCGGCGTTCTGTTGTGGAGCGGCTCCCGGAGCCATAGGAATTGTCAGTTCTTGACCAACTTGGAGTAGGGTATCGGGTTTGATGTCGTTAGCAGTTGCTAGTGCCAACGGTTCAACTTCATAATCCCGAGACAGCTCCCAAAGGCTTTGCCCCTGCTGCACATTAACCGTCACTGGGTCAGAAGGCGATCCAGGCTGTTCGGCCCTGGAACCATCAACTTGTGCGGAGGTAGCGGGCCCGTTGGCCGAGACTGGCTGTACTTCAGCGGTGGATTCAGATGTCGGTGCGAGTTCAGACGCGCGAGCGCTGTCTCCATTTCTCGGTAGCAGGATGCCAGAAGCACCTACCGATATTGCCAGCCCGATCGTGGCGAGAGAGCGAACTCTGCCTGTGCTGAGCGTTGTCTGTTTGGACGGTTCCGCAGAACCGTCTTTGTCGATTTCACTAGCCTGAACAGGCTTGATTTGGGGATATGTTCGTTTCAAAAAAACGACCTCCTACTGAGAAGCGCTAACTGTCCTTGGAAACACTCAAGGGGATCGCATGACGCTGAATTTAAATCAACAAGCAAAAATATTCTGATTGTTGACAGCTATCATGCTTAGGCCAGATTACCTTGCTTTTTTAATTTAGACAAGCTCAAACCGTCAGAAATTTTGAAATTCTCGGTCAAACCTGCTGCAATTAACCCCAAAACCCTTACACTGCAATAGCTGGAACGAATACATAAAATCTTCGTTCCGGTAAGGCGATGACTCTCATCTATTATTCCGACTTTATGCTAATTTCCGGACAGCCTACAACCGTATATTTACTAGATATAGTGTTCAGACCCAAGCTGGTGCTCGCTCACGCCCTAAATCGCTAAAATCCTCTATTTTTGTTGCTGAATCCTCTTGCGAGTAATTTGGTGTTGCTGATAACAATCTGTTTTTGAATCAATAAAATATATTAATCTCAGCTATCTAGATTTTCACTGCTTTGATACAAATTTCTTATATAAAAAACGAGATTTGGCAGCGTCCGGCAGCTATTAAATATCTATATATTTATGTGTTGATAATGATTTATCCCAGCTCGCCCAACTGTCGTTTAGCTTCAAATAAACCTACAGCGGCGCTGACGGAGAGGTTCAAACTCCTGACTCCAGGCTGGCTCATAGGAATAAAAACTGTGGCGTCACAGGCATCTAAGACGAATTGGGGAATGCCTACAGTTTCCGAGCCAAACATCAGCCAGTCGCTGACCTGAAATTGGAATTGCGCGTAACTGTATCGCCCGCCAGTGCTGAATCCGATCGATCGTCCCCCGCGCTGCTGCCGACAGGCCAGAAAAGCTGCTAAGTCTTCGTGACAGTGGAGATTGACGTAGGGCCAGTAATCTAAGCCGGCCCGTTTCAGGTAGCGATCGCTAATTTCAAACCCCAGAGGGCCAACTAAATGCAGTTCCGTGCCTGTGGCAGCGCAAGTGCGGGCGATATTGCCAGTATTCGGGGGGATTTGCGGGTGAATCAAGACAAGTTGGGGCATGAAGCTAATTAAAAGCAGTAAATACAGCAAGTGGAAAATTTATAGAACTATCCAAAGGTAGATATACCCTATAGCTTTTATTTATAACCTTTGTCGAGCTCCATTGATTAAATATTCTGATTGCTTTTTGGGCATCGCTCTGCAACTTTTTCGCGAGGTTCCGGCTATTTCTCTTATTGGCTGAGTACGCATAGCCAGGGGGCTAGTGAAAGCCCCCCTTATAATAACGGCGGGTACTTCACGCAACTAACTGGGCGCACAAGTTGTCTTCGAGCTCCCATTCTTGGTGAGCCATGCCATTAATCCCTTGCAGAATAATACTGCGGGTGTCCGAACCGCCCTCGTGCAGCTTCAACCACTGCTGGGCGGTGTTACCTTCCCGGAGAATCTTTTTGAGCGGCGAGAGAAAGCAGCTAAAGCCTCGTTTTTTGGCGATCGGCCAGACTTCTCGGTAAATTTCCTCAATCCAATCTCGTGCCAGAATAGTTCTGCCGTCTTGCCAGTGGGTGAGTTCGGCATCCAAACTTTGCCGGGATGCAGCAATTTCGTTGGCGTCTGTGAGGGCAACTAAGTCTTGGTTGCGGGTGGCCGCCGGTAAGGTGCTGAGTTCTAAGGGGTCTAAGCTGGGGTCTTCCATCATCTGCCAAATGCGAGCTTCTAGTAAGGCAGTGATGGCCAACAAAGCCAGAGGATTTACTTCGAGGTCGCAAATTCTCAGTTCCAGGCGGTTGAGACAGTAGGGTCGGCGATCGCCATTAGGCCGCACTGCAGACCACAAATGGCGGACGTTTTGCATGGTGCCGAGTTCTAGCTGTTCTTCAGTCCACTGGATGTAATGTCTGTGACTTTCAAACAGGGGGACGATGGCGGGAGTTTTGGGAAACAAACCCCAGCGAGTGGAATGATAGCCCGTGACTTCGCCGTCGAGGAAGGGGGAAGAGGCGCTCATGGCAAGGTACAGCGGTGCTTCGACGCGGGCGAGGCGGATGGCGCGCATCAGCAGTTCTGGTTGGGAGATGCCGATGTTGATGTGAATGCTGGCGGTGACGACTTTGGTGCCGTAGGTTTGCTCTATGTAGGTGTGGTACGGGTTGTTGGGATCGGATCTGTAAAATCTATCGCTCCCCCCGAGAGACAAGGTACTTCCCGGCAGCAAGGTATAGTCGCCCAATTGTTTGAGATACTCCCGCAGCCGGACTCGCGGCTTGACTAAGGCGCACAGCAGGCGATCGTAGCTGCACAGCGGGGCGGTCGTGTACTCCACATTGCGGCTATCAGGCTCCCGCACAAATCCCTCTAGATCGGCAACTATGCGATCGGAGAGACCGACCACCTCACCTTCGGGAGTGCCGGTATACATTTCTACTTCAAAGCCTTTTGATAGCAGCACGTTTGTTCCTCAGCTAAGTTGAGTGCTAGTTTCTAGTATCCCAAAAATTGACCTGTTCATACTATCTTCCACGAGGCAGAGTTGAAATTTTTCGCGGCTGACACGGAAACCGGGCTTTTCGACGCCAGCAAATGTGAGCGTTTGTGTGTTAGCTGCGATCGGGCTGCCGCGACAAATACTGCCATCGCAAAGAGTTTACGAGGCGGTTTTAGAGTCAGAAAGAGTTTTTGTGCGATCGCGGGCGTGTTTTATTCGGCATTCGCGATCGCACGTATGGTGAAGAGAAGCCACCCCTGCCTCAGACAGAAGTTAGAAAGCACTGCCTACTGCCTTCCTTCTAGCTTCTTCCTTCGACATCTGTTTTCTGCCTTGAGGGGGATAGCCGCAGATATATCTTTAGTGCGATTCTAAATGAGCACTCTGCAATATTTTTGAGCTATTATTAACCCCTAGAAATCCCTGTGAAAGAGCCAGAAAAAACCCCTCCCAATTTTTGGAATATGCTAAGCAATTTAGCCTTAGTTCGGTTTTTGCTTTTATTTGCTTCAGGTTGGGCTGGACTGCAACTTTTAGCTTACTTTGAAACTGCCGTCGCGGTTTTCACGATTGCTGCACTCGTGGCTTTTTTGCTCAACTATCCGGTGCGAACTCTCCAGAGATTTTTACCGCGAAATTTAGCTGTCGCCTTCGTTGTCTTGCTCACCATTTTAGTTTTTGGCGGTCTCACCGTCACCGTAGGCGTCACTCTTTTATCTCAAGGGCAGCAATTAATTGACAGCATGACTGAATTTGTGAATGCTCTGGCGCCTCTGTCGGAGCGCATCGAAGCATTCCTGCGGGCGAGAAACCTGCAAGTTAACCTGCGAGTTATCGAGGAACAACTGCGAAATCAAGCTTTGGCTGGAGTTGTTTCGAGTATTGCTTTTTTACAAGTATTTTTAACCAATTTATTGAATTTAATATTAATTATGGTGGTGGCTTCTTTTATGTTAATTGATGGAGAGAGGCTCTGGCTGTTGGTTCTCAAATTTATACCCCGACACCTGCACAGGCGTTTAAGTTTAACAATAGAGCGAAACTTTTTAGGATTTTTTCAGGCACAAATTCTCTTAATGTTATTTTTGACAACAGCAAGCTTTGTAATTTTCCTGCTGTTAGATGTGAAATTTCCTTTGATTTTAGCATTTATTATCGGATTGTTTGATTTAGTTCCGGGGATCGGAGCCACCCTGGGAATTAGCTTAGTGTGTTTTATTGTATTGTCTCAAAATGTATGGCTAGCTTTAAAAGTCTTGGCAGCTTGCATTGTTTTGCAGCAAATTCAAGACAACTTTATTCATCCGAGACTCATGCAAAATTCGCTTAACCTCAATCCGGTAGTGGTGTTTTTTGCACTGTTAGTAGGCGCAAGATCGGCAGGACTTTTAGGCATATTTCTGGCTATTCCGCTAGCGGGAGTGATAGTTAGCTGGTTTGAAATTGAAGAAATGCAAGCGGAAGCTTAATTGATATAGCTATACTTTTTATATCTAATCCGGCTTAAAAGCCAGGTTTTAAGCAGCAGGCTAGAACCCCAATGCTTAAAAAACTATCCTTTTCGTAACGCCCAAGTAAAAGTAAAGAGAAAAAAGCCACGTAGGATGCACCGACCCCTGCGCACCTTACTGCGTAAATTCAATGAATAAATTGCAAGTCCGTAGGAAATCTTTCTTCTTCTGGTTCTGGATCGTAAATGTAATCGCAGTCAAAACGCAGAGATTGAGCGTGGAGGCTGATGGAAAACCCGCAGTAAGTAACCATTTCTGTAGTAAAAGTGGCCATGACTAACTCAATCAGTTTTTTGTAAGAAATGTTAGGCTGTTGAACGTAATAGGCGCGTCTGGCAAAAAATATTCTCTCATCTTTCGGTACAATTATGGCATTAATTTTGTGTGCGTGTTGAATCGGCTTGATATAGGTTTCAATAAACTGCGACTGATTTTTTTGCAGTCTCGCTAATCTTTCGTGTTGCAACCAAGTCATTTGAAACACAATTTTAATAAATTCAAATCCCAAAATGTAGTTAAAAACATTATTGCGTTCTTCTGTACTCAAGACGAAGCGGAGTGCAGATTCTAAATATTGGTCAGTTTTTCGGCACGCTTGTTGAGCTGAGTGGATATAAAATTGTTTGATGTAGCTTCTTAAATCTGATTCGTTTAATTCTTTTTTGACTCTAAATCTGATTAAATACTCTTTGACTCGGTGTAGAGTATCTACATCTTCAAACATTTTTGAGACTAAACCGTCTGCTGTGTAATCATCTAAAAATTCTGCTTGCAAGTCGGGAGTAGATGCGCACAAGATGTAGCAGAGGGACAAGACATAGCGCCGCTGGTTCCAAGGCAAGCTTTGGGCCCACTCTTTAACTTCTAGAGGAAGTTTTTCCAGCATGATATCTGTGTGTCGGCGTTGAGCAAGGTCGGCACATCTATTTTTTTCTTGAATCATTGCCTGATACCTTTATCAGTAAGTAGACAGAGTACTATATCGCAGATGATGGGAGGGGGAAGCTGCGACAGAGGGTTACAAGTTATTCTGTCATATTTTATTGCCATCTATCTAAATATACATTCTGTAGGGAACAGACGGCGTGATCTGTCTCACACTTTTGCAAATTTTAAATCACAAATGGTAATTCTTCGCATCACATTTTGGGTCAACGAGTGTCACGCATAAAACTAATTCACGTCACCCGAGCAACGGCGGGTTTGCTTGATGATTAAGAAGGGTGATTCATAACTCTTTGTTAGTAATGATTACTGAGGTTAATTATGAACTCGACTACAAGTATTTTTCCTAAAAATCAATGCCAACACTTAAGTTTTGGCGATCGCCTCGTCCAACCAGTGCGACAGTGGCTCGATCGCATTGCAGTGGGAGATCCGCAAGTAGCTCGGTGGTTGTGCCAACTTATACCAGCACAGTGTCCTTTTGAGAGAGATATCCAGCTATTGGGACATCATCTTTTCCACATACCGCCTATGTGCAAGCTGAATCCTGTGTATGAAGAATTAGTGGGGTTGCGTTTTCGGTCGCTCTCCTTTTTAGCTGATGTATGCGGGGAAGATGTAACGCCGTACTGCTGATTGAGGGGTGTCATACCTCGATCGCCATTGATTTGAATTGTGTACGGGGTGCGTGAAACTGCTAGTTGTGCGATCGCTAATTTAAGTCATTATCGTTGATAATAGCACTGGATGCCTCTCAATAGGAGCAGGCATCCATCGTCGCGGTTAAGCCCAAAATAATATCAAACGGTAACAGAAAAAACAATTATTATAAAAATAATTTAACAAGCTACTTTGGCACAGGGAAATGAATATGTTTAACGCAAATGAACTGCTAATTAAGGTTTTTGTAAATCGGCTGATTGAAGGCTACCGCCATACCTACGGCGGGTTCAAATATGACTATGCCGAGATTATTGCTTGGGTAGCGAGTATGGCTTTGGAAAATATTGCTAATAGCGATGCTCTTTACCACAATGTGGAACACACTATTTTAGTGACCTTGGTGGGACAGGAGATTCTGCGCGGCAAACACATCCGCGAGGGAGGTGTTTTATGTGAACATTGGCTGCATTTCCACATTGCTTTGCTGTGTCACGATATCGGGTATGTGAAGGGGGTTTGTCGGCAAGATCGAACTGATTTGAGACTGTATGCAACGGGGATAGAGGATTTGCAAGTGAAGCTACCTCCGGGGGCGACGGATGCGAGTTTGACTCCTTATCATGTCGATCGGGCAAAAATGTTTATTGACGAGCGTTTCGGCGGTCATAAACTGATTGATGCTGAGCTGGTTAAGCGTAATATTGAGCTGACTCGTTTCCCGGTTCCTGCGGATGAAGATTATCAAGATACTGCGAATTATCCGGGTTTAGTTCGCGCTGCTGATTTAATTGGTCAGTTGAGCGATCCGCGATATTTACAAAAGGTTGCTGCGCTGTTTTACGAGTTTGAGGAGACTGGGCAGAATCTGGTTTTGGGCTATCAGAATCCGGGGGAATTGCGGGATGGTTATCCCAAGTTTTATTGGAATGTGGTTTATCGGTATGTCAAGGATGCGATCGGCTATTTGGAACTGACGCAGCACGGGAAACAAATTGTTGCTAATCTGAGCGCAAATGTTTTCCGGGTGGAGCATTCGGATGTGCGAGAGTCTGCGGTGGCTGTAGTTAGCTAGGGTTTGGGCAGATGTAGGGCGATCGATCTTTTTTGGGATACGTAGGTCGCTCTAGCTAAACGTAAAATGTTCTTCTTTGTTTTACGAGTTTGAGGAGACTGGGCAGAATCTGGTTTTGGGCTATCAGAATCCGGGGGAATTGCGGGATGGTTATCCCAAGTTTTATTGGAATGTGGTTTATCGGTATGTCAAGGATGCGATCGGCTATTTGGAACTGACGCAGCACGGGAAACAAATTGTTGCTAATCTGAGCGCAAATGTTTTCCGGGTGGAGCATTCGGATGTGCGAGAGTCTGCGGTGGCTGTAGTTAGCTAGGGTTTGGGCAGATGTAGGGCGATCGATCTTTTTTGGGATACGTAGGTCGCTCTAGCTAAACGTAAAATGTTCTTCTTTTAGATCCCCGCACCTCTTAAAGAAGTCGGGGTTCTGCGTATCCTGTTTTTTTAGCCGTTGCTCACTTAAATCCTGTTGATATTGAAGTGCTAAATCTTCGATGAGTTCGACCATTGCGCGAACCACAGGCATTTTAGTGATAATTTCGCTCTAATACCACTGTCCGTTAGGATTGAATTCCATAAAGTAGAGGGTGTCATCCCCGTCGCGAATGATATCGAATGCACCCAAATTTAATCCAAACTCGTCAAACATTTGATGAAATTTGTTGAGGTAGTCGATCGGCCATTTGTCGGGAACGTAAAGGAGTTTTTCCGGTGCGGTAACGCGCCCATCCAAAGTCACATCTGCATCAGTGGTATTCGGCTCAGTGAATATCTGTGCGTCACCTCAAGAGTCGCATGAATTTTTGCGGGGAAAGCATGAGGCTAAAATAGAGGCGATTGCTCGCTTGCAAGCAATAGGATTGACCGATGAGCAAATCGCGCAATGTTTGGATATGACCCTAGAAGAGATTAGACAAGTAGATTTGACAGAATAAAATATAAGTAGTCGGTAGGCTGTGCGATGTTCATGTCAACCTCTGATATGATGTCCGCTCAATTACTCGTAATAAACAGTCTTTATAGTGAGGACTTTATTCTTCATAATCTGAAGAATAAAGTCCTCACTACCAACCAATTTTAGATACTACTGCATAGTAAGGGTAAAGGAATACAGCAATTAAAGGAACGGGGAATGAGAGAAAAGGCTCTGGAAATTCCTAGGCAGCTTCTCCATCTACTCGACTATCAAACAATTAGTCAAACTAACGGTTTGATAGTTGAATATATCCCAAATTTGCCAGAGAAATCAAAGGAAGGGAAAAAGTACGATCGCACAATTACTCTACTTTTTCTAGTTACCAGGCTGAGCCTGGTAGCGCAGGTTTTTGACGCTCTGGCTCTTTGATTGAGAATTACGCTAAATATTAACTCATCCACCTAATGCGTAAGGATGGGTCTGCCCTCTCTCTAAAGGAAGATTCCATTAAACGAGTAAATTCCGTATGATGCTGTAAAAGTCAGTCAGAGGAGAAAGCTATCTCCGACTCTAGCTCCGAATAACTGACCAATCTTACAATATAAAAAAATACATCTCATGACACCAGTCAGTCCCAATCAAACTTCCTCTCAATACGAAGTTAGCGAACCAGACAAAAAAATTGAGTCTCTGGTAGAAGAAGTTAAGCCAGAAAGCGAACTCGATTTAGAATTCCTCTACACCAGAGACATTGAATTCCGACAAGAAACAATTTATTTCCTTGTAGTCGATCGCTTTTACGACGGCGACCCCACAAATAACGAAGGCCCAAACCCAGAACTTTACGATCCAGAAGGCAAAGATTGGGGCAAATATTGGGGCGGCGACTTGCAGGGAGTTATCGACAAACTCGACTACTTAAAAGATATGGGTGTTACCGCAGTTTGGCTGACTCCGCTGTTCGAGCAAGTAGAAGCATTATTTGTGGAACAAGCTGCGATTCACGGCTACTGGACTAAAGATTTCAAGCGACTAAATCCCCGTTTTATTGCCAAAGGCGACAATCCTTCTGTCAACCAAACACAAGAAACCAAAGATACCGTATTTGACAAATTAGTATACGAGTTGCACCAGCGAAACATGAAACTCGTGCTCGATATTGTCTGCAATCACAGCAACCCAGATTTTAGTGGCAAAAAAGGGGAACTCTACGACGACGGCGTAAAAATAGCTGACTTTAACGACGATAAAGATAACTGGTATCACCACTACGGCGAAGTCAGAAACTGGGAAGATGAATGGCAAGTCCAAAACTGCGAACTGTCCGGTTTAGCAACTTTCAACGAAAACAATATTGCCTACCGCAATTACATTAAATCAGCAATTAAACAATGGCTAGATAGAGGTGTTGATGCTTTGCGGGTTGATACAGTCAAGCATATGCCTATTTGGTTTTGGCAGGAATTTAACGCTGACATTTTAACACACAGACCTGATGTTTTCATTTTTGGCGAATGGATTTACAGCGACCCTAGAAACGATCGTTCTGTGGAATTTGTCAACGAGTCGGGGATGACTATTTTAGATTTTGGCCTGTGCGTGGCAATTCGAGAAGTATTGGGAAAGGGTGCTGAAGCGGGATTTAGCTTAGTCCAAGATGTACTGGATCTGGATCACCGCTACTACGGGGCGACGGAGTTGATTACTTTTATTGACAACCACGATATGCCGAGGTTTCAGTCGTTGAATCCCGATCCAGAAATGCTGCGGTTGGCGATTGGTTTAATTATGACGACTCGCGGCATTCCCTGCATTTATTACGGCACTGAACAGTATCTGCATGATGATACTGAAGGGGGAAATGACCCTTACAACCGCCCGATCATGGAAAAGTGGGATACTGAGTCGCCGATTTACCGAGATGTGCGGTTGCTGTCTGGATTGCGGCGGCTGAATCCAGCTATTTCGATGGGGAGTCAGTGGCAAAAATATCTAACTCCTGATGTTTATTGTTACGTGCGCCGCTATCGCGATTCTGTGGTGTTTGTAGCGATGAATCGCGGCAATTCTGTTACACTTGAAGAGGTTGATACTGAGCTGCCTGATGGAGAGCATACGGAGGTTTTATCGCGCCGCAAGTTTGAAGTTAAAGACGGGATGCTGTACAATTTAGAGTTGGGTGCGCGGGAAGTAATGATTTTTAGCCGCGTCGGAGAGCGAGTTAAGGCGACAACTATTGTGCGGGCGCAGCTTAACAGCGTTAAAACTCAGCCTGGGGAAAGAATTGTGGTGATTGGAGATTGTCCTGAATTGGGGAATTGGGATATTAGTAAGGGTTACCCGTTGGAGTATATCAATACTAATACTTGGTTCGGGGAAATTCCTTTTAATGAAAGTGCGGGGAAGTTGATTTCTTATAAGTATGCGCTGCTACGGGAAGGACAGTCGCCATTGCGAGAAAATCTGGTTTGTCGCCGCTGGGTTTTAGTTTCTGAAGGGACTGTGAAATGGCGAGATAAGTGGGCGAGTGGACGCGAGTCTTAATAGTTTTGAGTTTTGAGTTTTGTGTGAGACAGTCAAATAATTGTTTGCGGATGGTTGGCGTGTTAAACAATTGTAGGGTGCGCAGTGCGCACCTTACGGAGGGTTGGTGTGTCAAATGATTCTGCTGGGGTGCTGCGCGCGCACTTTACCGCTAATTATGTAGTTTAAAGCGATCGCAGCTTCTGGGCCAAAACATCGACATAAGGTTCGCTGCTGTGCTGGTTCACAACCATTTCGTATCCCCGCTGCGCTTGAGATTCAGCTTCTTGAGGATTTTTTAGCAAATGGACTATCGCCTCCCGCAAACCTGCTGCATCTCCCACATCTACCACTTTGGCAATATCCGGGGCCGCTAAATAATCGACCATACCTTGAGTCCGAGTAATGACAACGGGCCGCTTGCAGGCCATTGCTTCCAGCAAACCCTGCACTCCAGCAGCATATTTATTGTCGACCAAACAAACTGCAATTACGTCTGCATCGCGGTAAAGCTGCACTAAATCCGGCCATTCGTAGAACTTGCGGGACATATTTTCTGGCATAGTATCGGGGAAAGCTTGCGATAAAGCTTTGGCATCTTTAGAAAAACCGCTAATTTTTACGTCAACATCTAAGTCAGCAGTTGCTGCTGCTAAGAGTCGGTAGTCGCGCTTTTCTAATCCGACGCTAACAACCGTTTGCCGCTTTTTCTCGCCAGAAACGGGGCCGGGTGTGAAAAACTGGGTGTCTGTCTGGTCTAGATGCACTAAAATCCGGGATTCAGGTAAAGCTAAATAACTGCGGAGGAAGTCAGTTTGAGGGCTGGCGCAAGCCATGAACACGTCAATTTTGTCAGCCAAACCAAATAGTTTCAGGGCGACGCGGCCGCGCAGCCGATCGATATTGTGGAAATGTACAACAATTTTCGGGCGATCGGGCAATTGACCGCAAACCGCCGCCATTGGAATCCCAATGTCCTCGCCGTTACAAAATATCACGTCGTCGCTGCTGACTTGCTCGGACAATTTGCGCGCGGCGGCCCAATGTTCGGGTTTAGAAGAAATTTTCGATCGCAGCTTGTCACTCAACGAGATCGCTTCGCCATCCGGGGCGTGAACGGTGGCATTTAAGCTCTCTCTGAGGGCCCGCAGGACGTGGCGAGGGCATTTGCCGAGTTGTGCATCGCGGTCAATTCCATCTAGGTCTATTTTGCGACCTAATGCCAAATGGTATTTCAAACTATTCTCCTTATAATTATCCTGGTGCTGGCACAAATTATCTAACCTCAGAAGATTCTATCCTCTGCTGTTGAAAGTGCTGGTGCGATCGATCAATTTTAGATTTTAGATTTTAGATTTTAGATTTGACTCTACAGATAAATCTCGGGGGTTCTCCCTAATGTGTGAATTTTTTTGAGTTCCACCAATCCTGTCTGGGGCTTGTATCGCAACGGCGCTGGTCGATTTTAGATTTTAGATTTTAGATTTTAGATTTGACTCTACAGATAAATCTGGGGGTTCTCCCTAATGTGTGAATTTTTTTGAGTTCCATCAATCCTGTCTGGGGCTTGTATCGCAACAGTGCTGATAGTTAGGAAACCGGGTTTATCGACACCCGCGCGCAAATCCTTTACGAATCAAAAACAGTGACACGCGCCGATCGATTCCAAGGACTTAAGCTTTTATGCTGAAGTTAGCTAAAGCATTTATGTTTAACCTCATGTATATTTCTCCAGAGCAAGACCAAAAAATTCGCTACACCCTGCGCGAGTGCGGTCAAGAAGCTTACAAGCTCGCAGCCGAACCTTTTGAAGTTTCCGAGAAAGGACCCAACGACTACGTGACGAGTATCGATCAATACCTAGACCGACAACTATCGGCAGCATTTAGCGCTTTGTTTCCTGAAGACGGCTGGATCACCGAGGAAAACAGCGCCTCCAGAGCAGCTTACCGCGCCAATTACCAGCGCCTCTGGTGCATCGATCCTCTCGACGGAACTGAAGAATTTATTCGGGGAAAACTGCACTACGCTTCGATGGTGGGGCTGCTGCTTGAAGGGGAACCGGTGGCCGGCTGGCTCTACGCCCCGGCTTTTGACCAAATGTATTTTGGCGGCAAAGATTGGGGATTGTTCCAAACTGTGGGATCTCAAGCGCCGCAGCCGATCGCCCTGTGCAAACCCCCGGCCCCGACAGCAGAAAATTGTAAAATTATTCTCGGAGACAAAGACCAGAAAAACTACGGCCGGGCGATCGCCCAAAGCATCCCGGGAGCAGAATTTTACTCGCTGGGCAGCTTTGGTTTAAAAGTGATGGAAGTTATCTTTGGTCGAGCCGGTTTGTACCTGTATCTCAACGGCAGAGTTAAAGTGTGGGATACCGCCGGCCCTCTGGCTCTAGCAAAAGCAGCCGGATTGGTTTGTTGCGACTTGCAAGGTCAACCGCTGAGGTGGACTAAAGATGCGATCGAGCCGGAGACTCTGGCCCACACGCAGTCAATCGCGATCGGCTGGCCGGACTACATAGAACCTCTGTTGGGCAAAGTTCAACAGGCAGTGACAGGCTTGTAAACCCGTTTAAGATTAAAGAATCTGCCGATTTTACGTGAACCGGGCCTCTGCACCCTTATCATCAATTAAAGGAGCAACAGATTGTTTGTGTTCCCAAACATCGATCGTTCCCTAGCTGTTGGGTATCGCCTAATCATATTTCCCACCTCCGCGAGTTTGCATGAAGACAGAAGCTTTCAGTGAGCTATTCCCTCTATTTAAGGGTGCTAACCCAGAAACCTTGGGAGGGCTGCTATCAAATGCCGTCAAGCATGAGTATCCCCCGGGCCGAGCTGTGGTGATGGAGGATTCATGGGGCAACGCGATTTACTTTGTCGTGTCTGGCTGGGTAAAAGTCCGGCGCTTGTCAGACGATCGAGCTGTATCAATGGCTATTTTAGGACGGGGTGCCTTCTTCGGCGAAATGGCTATTCTTGACGAATCTCCCCGATCTAATGATGTACTTGCTCTATCGCCCGTGCGGCTTCTGAGCGTCACAGCTCAGCGATTTATTCAAACCCTGTTTAAAGACCCGCAATTGCACCACCGGATGCTGCAACTGATGGTACGGCGGCTGCGCCAAACCAATCTCCGGTATCAACTCCGCAACCGCCAGCCAGCGGTTAAACTAGCAAATACTTTAGTCGAGCTGGCAGAAAACTACGGTCAGAAAACTGCTGAGGGCAAAGATATCTTCAATATTCCTTATGAAGACTTAGCTGATGTCACAGATATCACCCTAGATGAAACCAGCAAAATTATGGAAAAACTCGATAGTAAAGGTTGGATCAAAATTGATCCCGACCGCCAAACTATCCATTTGATCAACCTCAAGCACTTGATTAATTTGGCAAGTCAATGACTGATGTTACTTCTTTGGATACCTCGTCGGCTGCCGGCAACCGTCAGGGGCAACTAACAGCACCGACAATTCAATATTCGGTGGCGATGCCCAATCCTGAATCCCACCTGTTTGAAGTGACTTTGCGCGTGCAAGGTTGGTCGAAGCCGGTTCTGGATTTAAAAATGCCTGTCTGGACTCCCGGTTCTTACTTGGTTCGAGAGTACGCCCGCCACCTGCAAGATTTTAGCTCGCTAGGAGGCGATCGAGCTTTACCTTGGCGCAAGCTCAGCAAAAATCACTGGCAAATTGAGACCGATTCGGTATCAGATGTCACGGTTCGCTACCGCATTTTTGCCAACGAACTGACAGTGCGAACCAATCATTTAGACTCGACTCACGGTTATTTCAATCCGGCGGCTTTGTGCTTTTTCTTGCCCGGTTTTGAGCGCCACTGCTACACCGTGACAGTTGTGCCGCCTCAGCCCCAATGGCGCACCGTTTCTACTTTGCCGCCTGTTTCCGGCCAAAATCTTACTTTCGCTGCTGCGGATTTTGATACCCTTGTCGATAGTCCTTTTGAGATTGGCTGTCACGAAGTATACGAGTTTGAAGTGATGGGAAAACCCCACCAGCTAGTGGTTTGGGGAAAAGGCAATTTAGAACCAGAGCGGGCGATTCGAGACATCCAAAAAGTTATCGAAGTCGAGGCAAAAATGTTCGGCGGTTTGCCTTACGAACGCTATGTGTTTTTCCTGCATTTGTCCGGCTCTGGTTTTGGCGGTTTGGAACACAAAGAGAGCTGCACTCTGAACTATCCGCGTTTTGGCTTTCGGGCTAAAGAAAAGTACGAACGCTTTATTCAATTGGTGGCTCACGAGTTTTTTCATCTCTGGAATGTCAAGCGCATTCGACCGAAAGCTCTCGAAGTATTTGACTACGAACAAGAAAATTATACTCCTTCTTTGTGGTTCTCCGAAGGCACTACCAGTTATTACGATTTGGTAATTCCTTTTCGAGCTGGGATCTACGGCGTGAAGGGTTTCTTTCAAAATCTGGCTAAGGAAATCAATCGCTTGCAGACTACTCCGGGGCGGAGCGTGCAGCCTGTCAGCGAGTCGAGCTGGGATGCTTGGATTAAACTTTATCGCCGGGATGCTAATAGCGACAATTCGCAGATTTCCTATTATTTGAAAGGGGAAGTTGTTTCATTTTTGCTCGATTTGTTGATTCGAGCCAGACACGGTAACGAGCGATCGCTCGACGATGTGATGCGTTTGATGTGGCAGCAGTTTGGCAATGCTAATTCGGCCCAAAACGGCGATTTTGACCTGAAGTCGGAAACAGACGCCAAGGCGGCGCACCTGATATCCAACGGAGAGTTAAATTCTCCTTCGCTGCCGGCCGAAATAGGCTTTACTCCCGAAGAGTTGCAAAGTGCGATCGAGTCCGTCGCCGGCATCGATTTGAGCGACTTTTTCGCCCGCTATATAGACGGTACAGAAGAGTTACCTTACAACAAATATCTCGAACCTTTCGGGCTGCAAATTTGGGTAGATGAAACTGACCAAACGCCTCGCATCGGTTGGACGTTGGCATCGGAAAACGGGCGGGAAATGGTTAAATTTGTCGAAGTAGGATCTCCGGCACAATTGGCGGGAATTGACGCTGGGGACGAGTTGCTGGCGATCGAAGGTTTTCGGGTAAATTCAGAACAAGCGGGCGAGAGGCTTAAAGATTATCAGCCCGGGGACACAATAGAGGTGACGGTTTTTCACCAAGACGAACTGCGGACTTGTCGCGTTACTCTCGCCCCGCCGCGACCTGGCCGTTACTCGATCGTGCCGGTGGAACAGCCCACTGCTATTCAGAAACAAAACTTTACTGGATGGCTGGGAGTTCCTTTATCGAAATTGTGACATAAATGAAGGGGAAAGGGAAAGAAAAGACAAGAAGGAATCAGGCTGAATTCCCAATTCCCAATTCCCAATTCCCAATTCCCAATTCCCAATTCCCAATTACCCATTTTGATTATGCAAACCCCACCTCCTCCATCAATTACGCCCCGCCAGATGAATCTGCTGAGAATTGTTGCTTCTATGGCCTGGGCTGACGGCGAACTCGCGACAGAAGAAGTTAATTTAATGCTCGATCGCTTTTGCGGTTTGTTTGCCCCAGATACCGACGGACAACAAATGCAACAAGAATTGCGGGATTACATCATGCAAAATATCCCCCTTGACGAGTTGATCGGTCAACTAGAAACTCAAGATGAAAAGGAATTAGTCTTGCAACTCGGCTATGAAGTGATTTCATCTAGTTCTCGCACTCCGGACGAACCAAAAATTAACGCTGAAGAAGCGGCAGCTTATCAAAAATTAGTGCAGTTGCTCAATCTTCCAGAGGATGCGGTCAAGCGTATTGAAGGAGAAGCATCGCCGGGAGGTACTTCGGATGGAATTGTGGAGAAGCTGGCTAAAAAATTAGAAAAGTTCATCAAAGGTTAGTTCGGGACTTGCGCGCGCTTGGCTTAAAAACCCGGTTGATTCCTAGATTTCTCGTTACTAAACCTGAAATTTTTCGTAGAAACCGGGAATAAGCCCCCCATGCGTAAATCTTGTTAGGTAAGTATCGGAATAATAATTTTCTGAGTGCAACTATTTACAACTAAAGCTGAAGGGAAAGGAAGCGGATGGGGACTACCAATTTCCTACCATATAGGAACCCAAAAACACCAGAAAGTTAAGAATATTTTTCATCGCCGGGAACGGTAACAGAATTGGCGATCGCCCTTCCCGCGCACAGCCTTCCCCTTAACGATAATTAGGGACTTAGGCAAAGCCTAAATCCCTAATTGAGCTACCGATTTTTGGCGATCGCTGAAAGTGAATCCAAGCAGTCATTAGTGCGGTAACTTGCTGAGGGCGTGCCAAGTTCTATAGCCGACAATTCCATCTTGCGGTAAAGCCTTGCTGATTTGCAATTGTCGCACTGCTACATCTGTCATCGTCCCGAAGAATCCGTCAATCGCACCGAAATAGTATCCATTGATTTTCAAGACATTCTGAACAATTTTAACAGCATTACCAGAACTGCCCTTCATGACGATCGGCATATTCACAGGTGCACCAGAGTATAGTGCTTCCCAAGTGATAGAAGCCACAATCCCATCTTCTTTTAAAAAGACTCGGTGTTGATAGCCTTTGACGGCGTTTTGAACTTGGACGCCGAAGATACCGTCCATCGGGCCGAAATAATATCCCCAATGATATAGAAGCTGTTGTAGTTCCTTGACAGCTTGACCTGTTGAACCAATTTGTAATGTGGGTTTGTTTACTTCAGCGGTTTCAGCAAATGCAAGACTTGATTGAGCAGTAGTATCGGCGACGAGAGCCATAGTTTCATTGTTCAAGCTTCTTTCTTCGGTGTACATAATGCGGTTCCTCTCAACATTTAAGTTTTGGTCTTTGATATTTCAGGTATAACTAATAGGTTTTGCGACTGCACAGTCGCTTCTTATAGTGACACTTTTGTGTGCTAGCACATTTGAGTGTCACTCATTCGAGTTAAGTAGAACTACTTAATTAAACGTAAAATACATCGCCGATCTAAAGCATTGAGGTCGAAACAGAAAATTTGCTCAATTTCTCCTGGCTCGAAGGAATAGACATCTCCAAAATAGTAACATTTTGTGGTACAAGAAGATCGTAAAGCTTTTTTGAGACAGAAACATGAGCGACATCCTGAATCATATT
>NZ_SRRZ01000170.1 GCF_013179805.1 Microcoleus asticus IPMA8
ACGATTTCTCTCGGGACATCTCAACTCCTACTTAGGTTTACATCCTCATTATACATTATTTATGATTTACAAATCATTTGCGATCGCTATAATAGTATTTCGGAAGCAATTTTGGGGCAATACATGACCACAGTGCTGGAATCAGGATTTCATGGTCGTATACCACTAACCGATGAACATCTTGCAGGGATGAATGATCGAACTCTTAAACAACTAATTCAAGAAATTCAGCCTGCGGTTGTTTCTGCGATCGGTAATTGGGCAAATAAGGCAAATATCGATGGAAGTGTAACCAAATTACGACTACCACGCCGTCAAGTAAATCCAGTAGATATGGATGAAGACCTATGCTAACAATGAAGAAGGAATTTCATGCTCACGATAGTGATTACACACTAGATTTTGGCTCTGGGGTAAATAATAATGGGTGTATTCAGTTTACAGATCATGCTACTAAAAAGGAGAGTTCTATTGGAATTACGATAGACGATGAAGAATTCAACTACCGAGTCAAGCAAGAGTTTCCATCTGTAGTTGCTGATCTAATCGATCTGGCTGTTGCAATCCATTTCGCAGATCGTCTTGCATTTCAAAATCTACGCCAAGATCAAAGTCGCATTTATGTAAAACTAGCAGTCCGTCATCCTGAAATAATGAATACTGAATTATTTCGATCTCAGCTAGAAATTTTGCTTGAATGGGCTACTGGAAGTCTATGGTTGTTTGACTTCCAAAAGAGATCAGATTCAGAACGTTTCGTTGTTCGGCAACCATCTTTACCAGTAGCATCTCAGGATTGTGAAGTTGCCATGTGGAGTGGTGGTCTTGATGCCTTTGCTGGTCTCTATCAACGTTTGCGATCGCATCCAGAAAAGTCATTTTTACTTTTTGGCACTGGAGGTAATGTTAACGTTCACAAGCTACAGGAAGATACAGAAAAACAAATTAGATATATTTTTCCCAATCGTTGTACTTTATACCGATTTCCAATTCGCTTCTTTGATAGCAATGCAGTTAGAAAAAACAAAATTACCCGCGCAAGAGGTGTTGTATTTGCGATGCTGGGTGCTGCCTGTGCATCTTTAATGGGGCGACAAGAGCTTTGCTTTTATGAAAACGGAACTGCTGCAATTAATCTTCCATATCGCGAATCTGCGTTGGGATTAGATCACACCAGATCGGTTCATCCATTGACTTTGCTGAAAGTGAGCGATCTCATTTCAGAGCTTCTAGGAGAGGGATTTCGGGTCGGGAATCCATTCCTATTCTCAACTAAATCTGAAATGTGTCAGATATTAGCAGAAGACGTGACAGGTAGACTATCTTCGCAAACAAAGTCATGCGACAGCCCCCACAGACATAATATCAGTCAGTGTGGATATTGCTCCTCTTGCCTTTTACGACGACAAGCTCTTAGTGCTGCTAAAATAGAGGATAAGACTCGATATCTAATATTACATGGAAATTATTCACCAGCGAAAGATCCAAGTGAGAGTTTACGACATATGCTCGCACAAGTTGAGACGCTACGATGCTTACTCAATCGACCTAATTCACATAAGGTTCAGTGGGAAGCGTTAACTCGTAAATTTCCAATCCTTGATGATATTGTCGATCGATGTTCAGTCGTAGAAAAGTTGACCACTCTTGATATGCAGAGCAAGTTAATTAGACTTTATCAAAACTATGTCGCTGAGTGGGATGATGTAAAGTCTCAACTATCAGTCAACCTCATTAAGAATAGGGACAGTGAGTCGTAATATCGAAACTAGTTGA
This sequence comes from Microcoleus asticus IPMA8, assembly GCF_013179805.1. Taxonomy (GTDB): domain Bacteria; phylum Cyanobacteriota; class Cyanobacteriia; order Cyanobacteriales; family Microcoleaceae; genus Microcoleus; species Microcoleus asticus. Next base: position 1,777 of record NZ_SRRZ01000170.1, read on the forward strand.
TCGCTTAATAAGATTAAGGAAAACTGTAATGGCTACTAATATATTAGACAACATCGATCTAGGGAGATTGGGGGCACTCCTTCAACAAGCCCGCAAAAGCTGTGACATAACTCAAGCTCAAGCAGCCCAGATTATTGATACTGCAAGAACAACTATTGTTGCAATTGAGAAAGGAGAACGCCGGATCAAAGCAACCGAACTGATTAAACTCGCCCGTGCTTATGGAAAAGCCATCGGCGATTTCGTTCAGCCTCGTGCTGTTACAGAACCTTTTGAGGTTCAATATCGCTCGGCATTTGGGCAGAATGAAGCTGAAGCAGCACGGATTAAACCCACTATTTTGCGCTTAGAGGAACTGTGCCAAAACTATCTAGATCTCGAAGCGATGATGGATGCACCCTTACCTCGAAATTATCCACAAGAGTACAAGATCGATAATATGCCACTTGAGGCGGCAGCGGAAAGTATTGCCATCTCAGAACGTCAACGGCTTGGGCTTGGTGATGCACCTATTCCATGTCTGCGAGATATTTTAGAACAGAGTGTCGGATTACGAATTTTTTATATAGAGATGCCACCTAAATACTCAGGCATCTATAGCTACAACGAACAAATGGGTGGCTGCATCGCCATCAATGCTGGACATCCTGAAGAGAGAAAACGCTGGTCATTAGCACATGATTACCTGCATTTTCTCGCTCATCGACGGAAGCCCATAGTTGATTTTGACGATCAGTATAAAAGGAAACCAGAGAGCGAGAGACTAGCAGACACTTTCCCTAATTATTTCCTAATGCCGACAAGTGATTTACTCAAGCGATTTAACGATATGCACCGATCTCATGGCAAGTTTACTGCAACAAATTTATTCACTTTAGCTCACCATTATGGAGTGTCTATTCAAGCTCTCATCTATCGATTAGAAGCAATTAAATTGTTACCATCTGGAACTTGGGAGCGTCTGCGCGATCGAGGATTAAAAGTCCGAACAGTTCAACAGGAAATGGGCTTAGAACCTATCACGGAGCGCATCGATATGGCTCCTATTCACTATCAGCATTTAGCGATAGAAGCACTAGATCGAGGGTTAATTACGGAAGGACACTTTGCTGATTTTCTTGGTGTCGATCGCCTGGAGGCTCGACGGATTGCAGAATCATTAAGCGCACATTCAAGCGGAATAATCGAAGAAGTTGCTGATTTAGACCTTTGTCAGGCGTAGGATAATTGGGTAATCAACGATGAATATTAAACAATCCCATATTGTCCTAGATGCCTGCTGTATTCTAAATTTCTATGCTTCCGGAAAATCTCTAGAAATATTGCAAGCTATTCCCGCTCAAATTGTAGTTACTGAAGTTGTTAGATCGCAAGAATTAAATACGCTTCAGCGGATTGAGAATGAGGAGACTGAAGGTGCAATTTATTTTGACCAGGCGGTTCAAGAAGGTTTAATATCGATCGTAGATTTTGAATCGGAAGCAGAGGCAGAAACTTTCATCAACTATACTGCTCAAATGAGGGATGAAGGAGAATCTGCAACATTTGCGATCGCCTTTCACCGCGAATGGGCAGTTGCAACTGATGATAAGAGAGCGATCGCCTTTCTAAGAAAAGAGGCTCCTCACATCCAAATTGTATCAACACTGGAAGTAATTGAACATTGGTCGGAAAAATCAAATATTGACTCAGTAACATTAAAAGCCACATTGAGTGCAATTCGAGTTAAAGCGAGATATCAACCTCCTCGAAATCATCCTTTGCTGATTTGGTGGGAAACTGCAATGAAATAAATAAGGGTTCCCATTATGTGCAGCTTCATAAATAATTAGTATTACTTATCAATTTTGTAACCCAACCTACAATATTAAAACGGAAAATAATTAATCCGAAAGTAGATGCCTTTTTCCTGCAAAGTTCGATCGCCCGATCGAGCATTTATCAAAGGAATACCGTAGTCTAAACGCACATTCAATTGATCGCCCATCTGCCAAACCAGCCCCAAACCCGCACCCAGCAGTTTGTCCGAGTCGGGATTCGCCTTTTCCTCCGAATGGTTCCACCCTAACCCAAAGTCGATAAACGGAGCGACTTGCAACAATCCTTGGACTTCTGGGACACGCCAAACCGGAATTCGCACTTCAGCAGACGCGATCGCACCGCTATCAGTTAACAGCAAATCTTGGCGGTATCCGCGCACGCTTTGAACGCCCCCGATCCCGATTTGTTCGAGGGAAAGCAGGGGGCGATCGGCTAATTGAATGTCTGAACGCACTATCAGCAAGGTTTCTGGTGCTAGCAGCCGCACGTACTGCGCTTGTCCGCGCCACGCCAGAAAGCGGCTGTCGGGCCCGCTATCGTTCGCAGTAGCGCCCAAAAAATCGGTACCGAGGGAAAACTGCGATCGCGCCGCGAACACTTGGCTGGAACTCCGCTGCACGTATTCTTGAAAAAAGCGCACAGCCGAAACCCGCGTTTCGCCGCGCTCATTTGCTCCCGCCGAAAGCGCAAATCGTTCCCCAGAAAGGAATGTATCGCTTTCTTGCCGCGAAAAACTCAGTCCCAAAGCCAAAGTGCGATCGGGCTTTTCGACAATCGGCTGGCGGTAAGTTAACTCGTAAGTTCGCGATTTCCCCTCGATTTGTGCAGCATCGAAGGGTTCCTCAATGATGTTGGTGCTAGCAACACCCGCAGCGAACCCAATCGTGCCGTTGCGCGCGTTGACGGGGACTGTGTAGCTGCCGTTGAATTCGTTGCTGCCGTCGGTGTTAGCATAAGATACCTCTAATCCGTCGCCCAAACCGAGCAAATTAGCTTGATTGATGCGAACACCGCGCCGAAAACTGCCGACGCTGGGCGATCGGTTGTTGTCTGCGAACACTTCGCCGTTAAAGCTGTCTGCTTCTTTTACCCGCACTTCTAAGCGGCTGTTTTCCGGGCGGCTTCCGGCTTGGAGTTCAGCGGAAATATTAGCAATTAAGGGGTCGAGTTGCAGCAGTTGCAAGGCTTCCAGCAACCGAGATCTGTTGAGGGGCCGTCTGGTAGCGCGCTCAAGGCGCGATCGCACGTAATTTGAATTTAAGCGCCTGTTTCCAGTAATCACAATTTCATCTAATCCGCCTTCTACAATCCGAATTGTCACCACACCTCCCGATCTGGGAAAGGTTTGGTTGGCGGGAATTACAGCGCCGGAATTGATATATCCTGCGGCTACATATTTTTGAGTGACGGCTGCTTCGGCTGCGATCAGTTCGGCAAAGGTGATTTCGCGCCCCGCAAACTCTTTAATAACTTCTGCGAGTTCGCGATCGCTAAAAGCCGTGTTGCCCTCAAATTCAAAGCGATCGACCTGAATTGTACCCGGAATCTCCGGCCTAGCATCGCCGGGAACTGGTGTTGGCGGCGTTGGTTGGAGGGGAGACGGCGCAGGCGGTTGCGGCGGCTCAGGAGGTGGTAATTCGGGTTCTCGGGGCAGAATTGGGTTCGGCAGTTGGCTTAGTTGCGAGTCGCGATCGATACCCAAATCGGTTTTTTTTATGCCCATATTTTCTTCTAGCTTGTGATCTCGGTTTAAAATCTCGGTTTCTTGAGTTTTTGTGCTGAATGTGCGATCGGCCTGAGAAGTTGCACCATTGTCAATAAGCCTTTTACGGGCGGGCAGGATGCCTACCCCACAAGAAAACTCACTCTTCGCTTCACAGGCATCTTGCCCGTTCTTGAGAATGGTGTAAGATGTCACATCGACTGAATTTGCCGCAGACGGCGGTAAGTCGGGAGTTTCCGCCGCCACCGAGTGTTCTGACTCAGCGGGTAACTGCGTCTTCTCGTCAGCGGTGGCTAAGTCTTCGCGACTGTCAAGATTAGTGTCGCCTCCGCTGCTGACTGCTGCCAAATCCTCAACATTTGAGGTCAAAATTTCAACTGTGCCAGCGGATGTTTTCGCTGGTTTTCCCAGCCAAACTAACCCAAAAATTCCAGCGAGTAAAAATAGTTTTTGTGAGCGACAAGCCATAGGATCTAATTATTATCTCGCTTAAGTGGGGGAAAATATTTTCAGGAAGTGAGCACCCTCAAGTAAAAATCAATCTTAACAGCAAAAAAGGAAACAGCCCTCGCAGCCAACAGTTTCGCAGGCGCTAAAAACCAAAATGTCGATCAACCCTTGTTCCTTTCCCAACTCTTACGCATCAACCGGGTTTTTATCCGAAAAAATATCGTGTAAGTCGATCGTAAACGCTAAAAAAAACCAATTTTTTTTGTTGCAAAACCTGCCCTTTCATGCTAAGGCAGCAATCAGAATAGCCCTGCACGCCAGGGTAAACCAGAAACCGGGTTGTGTCCGAAAAGACGCGCTACAACTGAGATCTTGCACCATTCTCAATAATCTTTTTATGCACAGGCAAGATGCCTGTTCCACAAGAAAATTTCTCTCTTGTGGAACAGGCATCTTGCCTGTTTTTAAGAATAGTGCAAGATGTGAGTTACAGCCCGCAGATCCACTAAAAAACCCGGTTTCTTTGATTTTGGTGCATCATACCAAATCCGACTTTAATACCCCCTTTATTCTTGAGTCCGCGTCGGCAGACCTCCTGTGCCCTGACGCGGTTTCAACAGCCTAGTTTTATATCAGGGGTTTCTAACTATGAATTATGCAGAGCGGCCCGCACCAGCCGCAGCACCCATTTGAGCCCCGTCAGCCAATCCCACCAACTTAGCACTCAACTCCCACATCCGCTCGCCTTTTTCATCATCGCGGGCCTGGGGAGAAACCTTCTGCACAAAAGACTTACCATCTTTTTTCTGGCGATTTCCCCAACTCCAATAAGCCCCAGATTGCTTGTATTCTGGATCGGCAACCACCATCGCCAGCCTTTCGCCCGCCAACTCCTGCGACACGTAACCCCCGGTGATATTCTTCTGAAACAGCGGGAACAGCTTCTGAAACAAAGGATAGTGGTTGCGGAACAGCGGCGTATCCGCAACGCATCCCGGATAAAGCGAAGTGAAAGTAATCCCCGTGGATTCATGAAAGCGGCGGTGCAATTCCCGCATCGTCAGCACGTTGCAAACTTTGCTATCTTTGTAAGCCTTGACCGGTTCAAACTTCTTGCCGTCAACCATCGAAATCGGATCTTTGAAACCCGCTTCAAAACCTTCAAACTTGCCCAAATCCGGGCGCGGCGGAATCTTCCCGCCCAACTCGTCTGGATTGTGAGTCACTGTTCCCAAAATAACGATTCTCGCATCGTTATAGTAGGAAGGCTTCATATTTTCCATCATCAGGTTGCACAGCAGGAAATGACCCAGGTGATTGGTAGTCATCGTCAACTCGTAACCCTCCGGGCTCCGCAGCGGTTCCTTAATCAAAGGCATATAAATGGCGGCGTTACACACCAAAGCGTCCAGAGGCCTGCCGCTTGCCTTAAAAGCCCGAGCAAACTGGCGCACGCTGTCCAAATCGCCCAAGTCAATCTGCATGATGGAGAAACTGCCTTCAGGTATGCCCAACTCTTGGGCGGCGTCTCCGGCTTTCCGCACGTCCCGACAGGCCATGACTACGTGCCATCCTTTGTCTGCGAGAGCTTTCGCGCCGTACAAACCGACGCCGGAGGAAGCGCCGGTGATAATAACCGTTGATTTATGATTTTGTGCCATCTTGTTAAAAGCGCTTCCGCTATTGATTATTTTCAGGCACTCAAAAGCTGAGCTAGCAGCTCTAATTTTTTGAAGTACCCTATGGTTATTAGGATATGGGGAAATGTTCTCGATCTCAACCGGCGATGAAAATTAAATATCGCTCCAACTCCCGCTCCTACTTTTGTGAATTAACCATAAATCCTGTTGGGGCGAGTTCACCATTATCTATGATTCACATACTCGGTATTGATAAACCCGCCCCAACCAACCAACTCAACTAAGAAATAGCTGCCGGTTCCTGATACCTAGGGAAATCGATATAACCTTCAGGCCCAAAAGAATACCAGACGCCCACTTCAGCCTGCGGATTGAGCGGCCAACCATTAGTAAAACGCTCTACCAAATCGGGATTGCTGATAAAATCCCGACCAAAAGCAATTAAATCCGCAACTTTGCTGTTCAGGGCCGTTTCAGCCTGTTCTTGAGTATATCCGCAGTTGCCGACGAGCGGCCCTGCAAACACATCGCGAAACTCACTTATCATCATCGGCGTTCCCAATTCGTGAAAGCCAAAAGCCAGACCGTCCACCAAGTGAAGGTAAGCTAAATCATAGGCATTTAACTGGCCCGCAAAATACAGAAAATCTTCTCGATATTCTGGAGAACCCATATCATTGTAAACACCATTGGGAGAAAGTCTAACTCCCACTCTGTTTGCGGGAAATACTGTGATAATCGCCTCTACAATTTCCTTAAGAAAACGGTAACGGTTTTCAACTGTGCCACCATAGGAATCAGTGCGGTGATTGGTTCTGGTTTGGAGGAACGTGTCAATGAGATAGCCGTTAGCCGCGTGAATTTCTACACCGTCAAAACCTGCTATTTTTGCCCGTTCAGCAGCCTTGCGATAATCTTCTACAACGATCGATATTTCAGCCGTTTCTAGAGCGCGGGGAGTTTCGTAGGGTTGTTTGCCTAAAGGGGTATGAATGCCTTCTCCGTTTATTTTGATGGCAGACGCTGCAACTGGTAATTGATTGTTTTCATGAAAATTGCTGTGGGAAGCCCGCCCGCAGTGCCAAAGCTGCATGAAAATCGGCGTTTCGCGGGCATGAACCGCAGTCACAACTTGTTTCCAAGCTTCGCCTTGCTCGTCTGAATAAATACCGGGCGTATTGAGCCAACCATTAGCTTGAGTAGAAACCACCGTAGCTTCTGTAATGATTAAACCAGCGGAGGCTCGCTGAGTGTAATACTCTGCCATCAAGGCGTTGGGCATCCGCGCTTCACCGGCTCTGGAGCGCGTCAGGGGTGCCATGACTACCCGGTTTTTTAATGCTAAATCTCCGAGTTTGAAGGAACTGAGCAGCAGGGGAGAAGTGGTTTGAGCAGTCATAATCTTGAGGTTTTATCAACTGAAAAATGAGGGAAATCACTTAGCGGTTAACTGTTACCTGTTAACATAATTAAGGTGATATCCTCCGCACGAATTGTCGGGGGACAAGCTTAATATAACTTGAATCCATCACCCGGAATGCTAACGGCATCACATATTCACGATCGATTATCGCTCGTTGCCCGATCGCCCTCAGCTTAAAATGGTGTTTCTGCCTTTAGGTATAGCGTTTCTCCCAACTGCGGATGCTCAAAGGAAAGTTCCCGCGCGTGCAAGTGTAGCCGGTTCGCAGCAGCCCGACATCCGTACAGTCGATCGCCCAAAATCGGTATTCCCAACCCTCTAACATCCGCTGCATGAACCCTCAATTGATGCGTGCGTCCCGTCAGCGGCAAAAACTCGACGCGATCGCAATTTCCCTCTTTCGCCATTACCTGAAAGCGAGTAACGCTGGGCTTTCCGCACTCCCAATTGACTTGCTGGTAAGGGCGATTTTCTGGATCGCCCCAAAGTGGGAGATCGATCGTCCCCGCATCAATTTTTACAGTACCGGAAAGCACCGCTTCATAAACTTTTTGAACCTGCTTTGTTTCAAATTGCTGCCTGAGTTGACTGCTAGTTTCTTTGTCCCGCGACAATAGCAAAATACCCGATGTTTCCCAATCTAAACGATGCACCGCAGTCAAATCCAAACTATCAGGCAACAAGTTACGCAAACGACTAAAAATACTATCTTGATTTTCTAAATAACGACCTGGAACTGACAGTAACCCAGAGGGCTTATTGACGGCAATCAACCATTTGTCTTCATAAATAATCGGTAGCATTTGCGTAACGGGCAAGATGCCCGTTCCACAATAAAAATTATTGCTTGTGGGGTGGGCTTCTAGCCCGCCCGTCACACCCTCATTTATATTAGAAACAGTCCGATTGTGAGCCAATCCTGACAGCAAAAAACCCATCAACGGCTGACACCGATCGCCACAAGCGCCATAAAATTCTCCCTGTATCTTATCCCCCGATGGCGGCCCCCACCAAAACTCAGCCATTGCCAGCGGTTTCAGATTGTTTACTGCCGCGCAGTGGAGCAATTTTGGCGCGCAGCAGTCGCCGGTGCCCGTGGGAATAGAATTAGTTGGCATCAATGAAGAGATCGATCGCGATTTACCCAAAAAATTCACCAGAGTGTAAGCCGCGTGCATTTGCGTCTGAAGTTCGCGGGAAAGTTCTTTTCGCCGCTGTTTCAGCGCCCGCATCCGCCCGTCTGCAGCTTCAATTAATTGTTTTAGCGGCTGCAAAGTTTCATCTCGCTGCCGTTTCAAGTGCCTGCGTTCAATTCCCTCCAAGCGGCTTTCTTGATTCAGTTGTTCGAGGGCAATTTCTAGTGTTTCTGTGGCGAGGGTTTGACACAGTAACTGGCGTTTTTCGTCTCGCTGCTGCTTGCAATTGCGCTGCCGATCGCTCAAAACTTGCAATTGCACTTCAAACTCCCGAAATAAGGCTTCATACTCTTGTCGCTGCGGGAGTTGATTCAGTGCAATAAGTTCCTGTTTCATCGCCTCCAATTGAGTTAACGTGCGGGCTTCCTCGAAAGCAACTCGATCTCGTCCCGGAATCGGTGGCACCCAGCCTTCAACAATGCTGCAACCATTCAGCAGCCCGGAAAATGCTTTGAGTATCCCCTGCTCCCCCGAAGCCATCTCCACCAGCAATATGCCGTACATCTTCCCTTCGCGAGCGTAGGAATCGTCAGCAGCAAGGTACTGCATCAAACCCCGGGCGAGATCCTCGGACATTCTAGTGCGCGGCAGTCTCACCAGCTCGCCACTTTGAGGACAACGACCTTCGTACCAATAATTGGGGTGCGAGTCGATCGACCCCGAATCACAGTCCGTGAAATCTAAAAGCGCGTGCAACTCTAACATCTTAAATTTGGTTTTAAACCTGAATTAGGACATATCTGTTTGTGTCTTGACCCCGCCCAAAAACGGATACAAGTTTCCGACACTCGTCGTGGAGAGATCAAAATTTTAGACTCTGGTTCAAGCTCCCAGATTCATCTGTGGAGTCAATCGATTTTAGATTTTAGATTTTAGATTTTCGATTGAAGCATTGACCCCACGGATAAATTCGGAGGCTCCTTTATCGGATACAGGTTTTTTATTTCTGGACGGATGAATCCGGGGGCTTGTATCCTGGATGCTTTCGGTCAATCGAAAATCGAAAATCGACTGACCGTATTTTATAGCGGTATACGCAAACTGGGAGCGCTGCATAATTTTATACATTGCAGTTAAGTAAACATAATTTGTCGCAGGAGGCCTGATATGCTAAATTTGTCTCAAAACAGCAGCGAGTTAAGAAAAGCATAAGTTAATATATAAGACCGCCAGCTTGTTATCCCACTAAATTTTTTATGTGCAAGGCGTATGCCAGACCTCTCGACTTCGGCTACAGAAAACTCCTCAAACCCCCAACCAGCACTGCTGCCGCCGATTTTTAGAGCTTTTGCAGCATTTCCAGATTACGATCGGGGCAATAGATTGTACGCATCGGGAAGGTACGAAGCGGCAATCATTTGCTACGCAAAAGCGGTTCAAATTAACCCGGACGGGGCCCGGGCGTGGCTAAATTTGGGCAAAGCTTACAAGCAACTGCACTCCTACGCAGAAACCGTAGTCTGCGCCGATCGAGCTATTGCAATTAATCCCGAAGAATATTGGGCTTGGATGCTGCGCGGGAGTGCACTGTTAAGTTTGCAGAATCACTCAGAAGCGATCGTAGCTTTAGACAAAGCAATTCAAATCAATCCAGAAAAGCACGAAGCTTGGTATCAGCGGGGCAGAGTATTAGAGGAATTGCAGCAGTGGGATGCAGCAGCAAGCTGTTACAAAAGAGCAACCCAAATTCATCCGAATTTGCCCGCGATGTGGTGCCGGCAAGGCAACGCGTTGCTGCAAGCTGAGCGCTACCCTGATGCTGTGGCGGCTTACGAGCGCGCGCTGAAACTCGTCTCGACTAATGGGGAAGCTTGGCTGAACCGAGGTTTGGCTTTGATGAAGGCGGAACGCTACGCTGAAGCTGTAACTTCTTACGATCGCGCCATTCAACTGAAACCGCAAAATAGTCTGGCTTGGTTCAATCGGGGTATTGCTTCAGCAAAATTGCACAAATATGCAGAAGCCGTGACAGCTTACGATCGCGTACTGCAAATGCAGCCCAACGACTGCGAAGCTTGGTTCTATAAAGGAATGGCCCTCCAATACCAGTGGCCAGATGCAGCAATTGCTTGTTTCGATCGGGCAATTAAAATTAATCCTTTTTATGCCGAAGCATGGATCGGGCGCGGTCAAACACTGTCAGAATCGAGAGATTTTGAAGGGGCGATCGCTGCTTTTGACAAAGCCATTCAAATTAATCCGAATTTCCCCGAAGCTTGGCTGGGTAGAGGCATCGCCCTGGCAGGATTAGAACGCTACAAAGAGGCTATTATCGCTTACAGCAATGCCCTACAAATTGAAGGTAATTTTCTAGAAGCTTGGAATTTGCGAGGCGAAGCTCTGGAAAAATTGCAGCAATACGAAGAGGCTATCGCCTGTTTTGATAAAGTAATCTCTCTGAGTTCGGAAGCAGAAATTACATCAAAAGTAGGGTTGCAGCAAGGTGCGGCGCTGGAAAAATTGCAGCGTTACGAAGAAGCCGTCGCAGCTTACAACCGCGTAATTAAAATTGTGCCAGACAATTTTGAAGCGTGGTTGAAACGCGGCAACGCTTTCTCAAATTTGCAGCAGTACGAACAAGCTCTAGCATCATACGATCGAGCAATTACTATCTGGCCCGACAGCTATCAAGGCTGGGTGCAGCGAGGTTTAATCCTGGAGAAAATGCAGCGCTATTCCGAAGCACTCGTCGCTTTTGACCAAGTGATTCAACTCAAGCCCGACAACTGGGAAGCTTGGGCGCAGCGCGGCGACGTTTTGCAAAAATTGCAGCGGACTCAAGATGCCATTACCTCTTACGGAGTCGCCCTGGAAATCAAACCAGATTACTACGAAGCTCTAGTCAATCGAGAAGAATTGAGACTGAAGGGCGCGATGTCAGGAAAGTGGTAATGGCAGCATCCCAATGATAGCTTTCTTTCGTAGTGTTCGCTGTCAGATCGCGAAGCGAGATATATCTTCTTCGCTAGCGGGACACTCGCTGTGACATATAATACCATTTTTTTAAAGATGTGATAGACTTGTGTAAAAAGTAAAGGCGAGAATTACAATGTCTGGTCGTCCTCATATAAAGATTACCGA
>NZ_SRRZ01000171.1 GCF_013179805.1 Microcoleus asticus IPMA8
CATAAGTTTGGTGATTTTGAGCCAACATTCTCATGAAACTAATGATCGATCGAACCCTCGATCGATTTATGAATGATTTGCGATCGCTATACTGCGTTGGGAGAATTATTGTCAGCAGTGGTGGATGAAGATAACCCGCAGCGCAATATTAGGGTTGTGACTGATGCGAGTGAGGAATGGACGACGGAAAAGGTGGAAGTGGTGGTGAAAAAAATGTAGTGCGAGCATCTTGCTGGCTGGCTTTTTTTGCCTAGTCGTTTTTGATGGACTTTTGGTTGAGGTAATCAGAACACATCTGTTTATCTTCTGCTGTCGCTTTCGGGTTGTTTTTGAGATAATCACTTATTGACTCGCAGCCTAATGCCATCAGTTTATCAAAATCCCAAGTCCACAGTTTGATGGTGTTGTCGGCGCTAGCAGAAGCCAAAGTCTTGCCATCGGCACTAAAAGTAACGCTATTGACCCGATCGCTATGTCCGGTGAGAGTCGCGAGAGGTTTTTGGGTTTGCAGGTTCCACAGTTTGATCGTCTTGTCATAGCTTGCAGAAGCCAATGTCTTGCGATCGGGACTAAATGCGACGCTATTAACCGAATTGCTATGCCCGGTGAGGGTAGCGATGGCTATTTGGGTTTGCAGGTGCAGGTTCCATAGTTTGATGGTGTTGTCAGCGCTAGCAGAAGCCAAAGTTAAGCCATCGGGACTAAAGGCGAGGCTATTGACCCGATCGCTATGCCCGGTGAGGGTTTTGATGTTTTTTTGGGTTTGCAGGTTCCACAGTTTGATGGTGTTGTCAGCGCTAGCAGAAGCCAAGGTTTTGCCATCTGGACTCCATGCGACGCTATTGACAAAACTGCTATGCCCGCTGAGGGTCGTGAGTTCTTTTTGAGTTTGCAAGTTCCACAGTTTGATGGTCTTGTCAGCGTTAGCAGCAGCCAATATCTTGCCATCGGGACTCCATGCGACGCTATTGACAAAACTGCTATGCCCGCTGAGGGTAGCGAGTTCTTTTTGGGTTTGTAGGTTCCACAGTTTGATGGTCTTGTCAGCGCTAGCAGAAGCCAAGGTCAAGCTATCTGGACTCCATGCGAGGTTATTGACTGCACTGCTATGTCCCCTGAGGGTTTTGATGTTTTTTTGAGTTTGCAGGTTCCACAGTTTGATGGTATTGTCAACGCTAGCAGAAGCCAAGGTCAAGCCATCTGGACTAAAAGCGATGCTAGTGACCTCATTCCTATGTCCAGTCAGGGTTTTGATGGGTTTTCCGGTTTGCAGGTTCCACAGTTTGATGGTGTTGTCAGCGCTAGCAGAAGCTAATGTCAAGCCATCTGGACTAATCGCAACGCTTCTGACCAAAAGGCTATGCCCAGTCAGGGTTTTGATGGGTTTTCCGGTTTGCAGGTTCCACAGTTTGATGGTGTTGTCACCGCTAGCAGAAGCCAAAGTCAAGCCATCGGGACTAAAGGCGACGCTCCAGACCGAACTGCTATACCCTTCCAAACTATTGCGCTCTTTTACTTGGGAAACTGCTTGTTGCAGCGCACCCATCACTTGTCCTTTGATGTCTTTTGTCGTGTTGGCTGAAGCATCTAGTTTTTTTAATGTTGTTCCGGCTTTCAATGCTTCCAGCAGTGCTTGAAATGTCTGTCCAGAAATAAATGATTGATTGGAAAAAGCACTTTCCTGGATGGTATTTGATAAATTATTAGCTTGAGTGACTTGCTTCCCGGCAAAAACAGTTGCCCCAGTTGAAATTAAAATAGCCGCCACAGCAAAAACAGAGGTTCCAATTGTAATTTTTCGTGCCTTTTGCTGTGCCTTGGTTAGGGTCTGATTCGCTTCAGTCAAAATTTGATTAGCTTGTCTCTGAGCTTCTAAATCTCGTTCAACTTCTCGTTTTTGTAATTCCCGACTGGCATTTAAAAACTGATAATCTAAATCGGTCAAACTTTTACCGGCCGCCCAAGTTTGAGCATCTTGCAAAGCCTGACCCCGTAACAGTCGCGATTCATCTTGGCAATCAGAATCTTCCCAAGCGTTAAAATTTTCGCTGTAGGGACGGAGATTAGCTAATTGTTTTTCTATCCAATCAGCATTAAAAACACATTTATAAATTTGGTTATAGACTTTAAGTTTACCAGATTGCTTAACTACCAAACCTGTTAAACGGAGTTCCATTTGTTCGGGACTATCATCAGCAACAATCTCATTCTCTTGCAAAATTTGCTGATATAGTCCCAGCAACCGACTAGCAAGTTTTTTGCTGTGTAAGATGCGATCTCGAATCGTCTTCAAATGCTCTGGTTCATCCTGCTCTTCCCAAATGTGAATCACCTTCTCTCCTACTATATTCGCTACCAAATTGGCATAAGTTTCAATATGCTCTGTATTGAGATTAACTCGAAGTAATTTACAAACTTTCTGCGTTAAAAATGGTTGTCCACCTGTCCAATATAATACGGCTTCTAGCAACGCCTGAGCATTTTCTGCTTGAGTTTCTAACCCAACTGCCAAAGGTTGTGCTTCTGATAATTGAAAACCCGTTAACTCAATAGCCCGCCCGATATTAAAGGGAGTGCGAAGGTAATTACTAATTAAATCGGAAGGTGTTGATACTCCAATCAAAGCAAAAGTTAGGCGGTTATATTCTGGTTGATCTGCACGCTGGTTAAAACAATCGCGAATAAGTGCAAAAAAGTCATCTATATCAAATGCTAAAGCCAAAACGCTATCAATTTCATCAACAAAAATTACGATATTTTTATCGATAAATTTCAGTAAGATCTCTCTAATAAAAATGCTGAAACGTTGGACAGGAGACAGCAATTCGTTACTTGTCCACCATTCGTAAGAATCAAAACGAGCGTACAATTCAAAACTATTTACCAGGGAGTCAATAATTCCAAAATACCACTCTTGAGGAGTAATATCTGACGTGCCAATTGACGTGATATCAACAGCAGCACAGGCAAATCCTTCTTGCTGCAATCTCGCCATTGTCTGCACTCGCAAGCTAGATTTCCCCATCTGTCGCGAGTTGAGGACGTAACAAAACTCTCCCGCCTTTAATCCTTCATAAAAATCTCGGTCAGCTTGTCTCCTAACATAAGTAGGCGCATCAATCGGTAAGCTACCACCAACTTGATATTCGTAATTTAGATCGGGTTTGTCATTCATTAACGAACTCCCAAAAATTAAATTATTTAAAAAAGTACGTTGTTGCGCTAAAGCGCCAGATTTAGCGCTTTAGCGCAACAACGTACAAATTAATGAACTCCCAAGCGGTCTTTAAAATATAGGCGGCAGAGATTGCACAGAGGAATCACATCATTACCTCGCAACTTCACTAAACCCCTACTGCGAAGTTTAAACGCTAGCTCGGCTTCTAATCGTACCGGAACCGAACTAGCAATTACTTGTTTCATTGCTGCTTCCAAATTTGGATCGGTAGTGAGATTAATTAAATGATGACGTAAATGATCGCCGTAAATTCCTTCTTCAGTCGGTGCACTTTGTAAAAATTCCTCTAAGGTTAAACAACCGCGAGCAATTTCATAAAGGGCTTTTCTTAACAAATAAGGATGCCCGTCTACCATTCCAATCAGTTGTTCTATCTGACTGGCAGACCAATTCAGTTGATGTTTTTGTACTAACTCTACAATTTGTTGATGGTTAAATTCTGGTAACTCAATTGATAAACCTACATTAAATGGCGACTGGTTGATGTTGAGGGGAATATAAACTTCTTTGGAATGGGAAATTACTAAACGCAGTTTTTTCCAAGCGGGTTCGTTTTTTCCTTTTTCATGCCACGCCCGCAGTAAACCAAAGAATTCCTGCGCTACTTGGGGATATTGAAAAACTCGATCGACTTCATCCAATCCTAACGTTAATGGTGTAGTAATTGTTGCTAACAGGTAGCGCTGAAAATAGTTGCCGCATTTTTGTTTGCTACCCATCCCTTGTTTCCAATAGTCTGCTACTCGATCTTCTAAATTTAGTTCATTAGTAATATCAACACAAAGCCATTGCAACAACTGATCGAGATTGCTAATAAAATTACCATCAGCAGATTGAAAGTTTAAATAGGCAGTTTGATGTTCCTGTTCTCTTGAATGGTGTAAAATGCGCTGTAATAAAGAAGTCTTCCCCATTTTACGGGGTGATTTCACTCGGATCAAAGCGCCAGGTTTAGCAATAGTTTGGTAGCAGTCTGATTCCAGGGGAGGACGATCGATATATAGGGGTGAATCTAAACTAACAGAACCTTCTGGGTTATCTAAATTGAGGAGAGGAACAGGTGGTGAGGGGAGCGACGATCCCACATTTGCCACCGCAGGCGACGACTCCTCAAGTATATGGCTAACGGGAGCATAATAAAAATCTGACTTCTTTTTCAGTACCGGAGTCAATTCTTCGGGAATACCTGCCATGCTGATACTGACACAGCCAAGCTTATAGGCAAATTCTATAGATTTCCCCGCGCCTAATGCGTCGTAAAAACCCACGGCGAATTCCCGTGCAGCATTATCTCCAACGGCTTTGTTCATACCAATAACATATGGTATATGACGTGCGATCGCATTTGCTTGCACTTCTGAATAACAGGCATTCAGCACGACGCATTCAACCTGATCCATAAATATTTCAAATAAGGCTGCTAAGGCTTGTACGCTTACCAACTTGATCAGCCCGGTTTCATCTTCTAAAGCTAAACCATCCTCTCCTGCACCATGCCCTGAGAAGTGAACGATCTGCGGATTATAATCTAATACTGCCCGCCGCATATTCGTGTGCGTTACTGCCCATTCTTGCTCCAGTTGGAACTTATCACGCTTTTTACAGCGTTGCAGGGCATCTGAAATTTCCTGAACCTCTTTACCTAAGCGCAGGGGCGTGGAGTTTTTGGGGTTCGCTGCTAAAAACAAGATCGTTTTTTTCTTTCTTGGGGAACTACTCATAAATCCGAATTTGACTAAAGGTGATTCGCTATTACTCCGTTTCCGCCCCAAGAATATCTAGTGAAGAGGACAAGGCTTTGATGCCGGCTTTTATATATCTTCGCTCGCGATCGCCCATACAAGATATTATTGTTTTTTCATGCCGATCTACTTACTAGATTAAGTTTACCAGCTCTACGGGAATATACTGTATCATGTCACGTAAATTAACCACAATTATTGTAGCGGCGGGTTCACGCGCGATCGGCAATATCAGCCATAACTCCCGTAAACCCGATTCGAGTGGGAACTTTTACCCTCGAAAATCTCCCAAAGCTTTCAACGCAAATTGCGGCAAAGCTAACATCCTCCGCCACCGCCAAGGTTCTTGATAAAGCCGATACAACCACTCTAAATGATTGTCGCAAAACCAAGCCGGCGCGCGGGTTTTTGTTCCAGCCCAAATATCAAAACTGCCGCCAACTCCCACCCAAATCGAATCAGGACAAAGGTGTCGGTGTTCGGCAATCCAAAATTCTTGGCGCGGCACTCCCAAGCCTACAAAAATCAGTTTGGGCTGCATTTTTTGGAGGCTTTCACGGAAGTCTTTCTCTTCATCTGCGGAAAGATAACCGTGTTGAGAAGCAATTGACAATCCGTTAACTTTTTGCTGCCAAGTTTCTGCCGCCGCAGCCGCCACTCCGGGGGAACCTCCAAAGAAAAAGAGTGGTTCTGAATCAGGCAATTTTCCGGCTTCTTGCAGCAGCGATTCTGCTAATTCAATCCCCGGATAGCGCTGCGCCGGTTTGCCGCGCATCCGCAAGTAAAGCACCACTCCCGAACCGTCGGGAATCACCAGTTCCGCTTTGCGGATTACATCTGCTAAAGCCGGATTTTGCTCGGCTTGCATCGCCATTTCAGCATTCAGCGTCACGACGTGACTTCCTAACCCTTGATGCAGGCGCTGCATCAGCCAACCTGCATAATCATCTAATATGTGGACTGGTAGTCCCAGCACTGAAAATTGCGGCTGCGATCGATCCATATTTTTTTCTTTGAGATTCCTACACACATAGTTATTTAAATTAGCTTAGATTGGCGATCGATGCTAGACTACTTTTGGAAGCAAAAAACCCGGTTTGTGCCACAAAGATTCTGTTAAGTCATCATTCCGTGGCCAATAAACCGGGTTTTTTGTACGCGGCGCGCAAGTCCATTAGAGTTAGCCTGCCAAGTGCGATCGAGAATTAGTGTTCAATTTTTTTGACTGAGCCGTCAGCGTACCATTCCATCGGTACTAGCTCAATTTTACCATTAATTTTCACTGTAGAGTAGACAATTTTTACGAAAGGAACGGTGTTGTTATTGTTGTTGTGGCTAGACATGGCAATCACCTTTTTGTGTTTGCAAAACTTGAGAAATAATCTGAACTCTGATATATTTAAAAGTCTATTCACCGCAATTCGGCTCGCATCAGGAAAAACAAGGAAAACGAAATGGCGATCGCAACAACTCAGCGACAAACGAGGTTAGATTATTACTACCAACAAATCAAAACCGTCATTCTCAAGCGTCAGAACCCAATTACGGGTTTGCTGCCGGCGAGTACCGCCGTTAACGCCCACGGCGACTACACCGATGCTTGGGTGCGCGACAACGTGTACAGCATTCTTGCAGTTTGGGGTTTGGGTTTAGCTTACCGCAAAATTGATGACGATCGCGGCAGAACATTTGAACTAGAACACGGCACAGTCAAACTGATGCGCGGCTTGCTGTTTGCGATGATGCAGCAATCGAGCAAAGTAGAAGATTTTAAAAATACTCAATCGCCGCTAGATGCCCTGCACGCTAAATATAATACTCAAACTGGAAGTATTGTTGTTGGTGATGACCAATGGGGACATTTACAGTTAGACGCTACATCTATATATTTGTTAATACTTGCTCAAATGACGGCTTCCGGGCTGCACGTAATTTTTACAATTGATGAAGTCAATTTCGTGCAAAATTTAGTTTACTACATCGGTAGAGCCTACCGCACGCCGGATTACGGAATTTGGGAAAGAGGCCATAAAATCAATCGCGGCAATGCAGAATTGAACGCCAGTTCAGTTGGCATGGCAAAAGCAGCACTGGAAGCAATAAATGGGTTGGATTTGTTCGGAATTAAAGGTTCTCAAGCCTCGGTAATTCACGTTTTGCCAGACGAAATTGCCAGAAATCGCATAACTTTGGAATCGCTTTTGCCTCGCGAATCTAGTTCAAAAGAAGTAGACGCCGCTTTATTGAGCGTGATTAGTTTTCCGGCTTTTGCTGTTGAAGACCGAGAATTAATAGAACGGACTCGAAATAAAATTATTGACAAATTGCAAGGAAAATACGGCTGCAAGCGGTTTCTGCGGGACGGACACCAAACAGTGTTGGAAGATGCCGATCGCCTGCACTACGAACCCACAGAATTAAGGCAGTTCGAGCACATTGAATGCGAGTGGCCGCTATTTTTCACTTATTTATTTTTGGACGGCATATTTCAGGGAAATCAAGCCCAAGTACAGGAGTACCAGCAGCGTTTGGAATCTCTAGCAGTCGATCGCTCTGGTTTGCCACTGCTACCAGAATTGTACTACGTCCCCGCCGAAAATATAGAAGCAGAAAAGTTAAATCCCAGCAGCCAGCAGCGCTTGCCAAATGAAAATATTCCCCTAGTTTGGGCGCAAAGTTTGTATTTTCTCGGTCAATTGCTAAATGAAGGATTAATCGCAGTTGGCGACATCGACCCGCTGGGAAGGCACCTATCAGTGGGCCAACACAGAGAACCTTTAGTGCAAATTGCACTGTTAGCTGAAGACGAAGATTTGCAAGCAGAATTAGCCGCTAACGGCATTGCCGCGCAAACCCCAAAACAGGTAGAACCTATTCAAGTCCGACAGACTAAAGAATTATCAGCTATTTACACGGAAATTGGACGCAACGACCCATTAGGTTTAACCGGGCGCCCCGTGCGCCGTCTGCGGAGTTTAACAACTTCTCGGGTGTTTAAAATTCGCGAAGAGGCGATCGTATTTCTCCCCTCATTTTTGGACAGACAAGAATTTTACCTAACTCTAGACTACCATTTCCTAGTATCTAAAATCAAAAGCGAAATAGCTCACATTCACCGCCACTGGTATCAATTGGGACGCCCCACGGTAACGCTGATGCTGACTCACACGATGCTGGAAACCGGCCGAGAAGCGTTGTTAGAATTAATGAAGGAATTCCGGGATGGACACTGTAACAACACGCCAGTTAAACTCGGAAATCTTAAGCAGTTAATGCTGACTGCTGGCACCGAAAGAATTGATTTCATGCACGATTTTGAATTTACCGAATCTCCGGTGACAGGTGCAGTAGAAACGCGCAGCTATCTAACTTACAATCCTGAAAAAACTTGGCCTTTGGGTCACACGCAAGAATTTAAATTAGAGTGCGAAACTAATACTCAATTCTTGCTAACTAGCCTGCGCGATTCAGAAAATTTGTACGAACAAATTGAGTTGCTGCACACGTTAGTTCGCCTCAAAGGATTAAATTTTGATACAGGATTTGGAGGTTCGGCAGAAACAGTACAAGTTGTGGATTTACTTAACGAAGTTTATACAAAAGCTGGAGAAAGTTCGCAATCAAAAATCCAATGGGCAGTCATCCGCCATGCCGCAGGTTTGCTGGACAAGGTTGATATCAGCTTGTCCGATGCGGTGACAGATATATTGGTGCGGCAAAAACAGATTGCTGTGGGGAAAGCCTACAGCGAAGATTCGATAATTTCGCGACCCGGTTCTTACACGGAAGTGATGGACAAAATTCGCCAATTCTGCGGAGAAGATATTCGCGATCGAGTTCTCACCCAAGAAATTCTAATTTACCTCAGTGTCCTAATTAAAGCAGAACCGCAATTATTTAAAGGTCTGCTGACACTGAGAGTTAGCTACTTTATTCTGCTGTTAACAAGCGAATTAGCCCGCGAATTGGCAGTGACCCAAAATGAAGCTTACGAACATTTAATGCAGCTAAGTCCCTTTGAAATCAAAAATCGCCTGCGCCAAGTGTTGACAGAATACGAGGAAATGAATCAAATCCTCAAACAGCAAGAATCCCTGCGCGTCAAACAGCAGGAAAAAGATATTGAATGGGTAGTAGCGCCAGTTTCCGAAGAACCGCAAATGCCTGCGGGAGGATGGCGGCGGAAGCGGCAAATGGAAGGTGCAGTCAATCGCGTACCGAAGGATTTTTATCCGAGTGTTTGGGGACTGCTGCGGCACTGCAAAGGCTTGATAATTGGCGACAAATTAGAGCGGCGCAATCGGTTAGATAGCCATATTATATTATCGGAAATGACGCCGGGAGAAAAGAATTTCGCGCTACAAATCGAGCATTTGTTGAATAAGATTGTCGCCCCGGAATACCGACAAGTCAATATTGAGGCGCTGATGGAGTTGGCGGCAATTGGCCAGCGCAACCCAGAATTGCAAGTAGAAGAATACATCGTTTTAGATGTATTAGTGGGTCACTCAGTGCGGCTGAATTGGCTGGGTAAACACCAGGAAAGAGCCGATAAATACGACGAAGACAAAGCGGCGGCTTGGCAAGCTTTTTACAATACTTCGCCTTACGTTTGCGCGAGTCACGTACTCGATGCTTTCCGATTTTTGACGAAGTTTGGATAGATTGAGCGGCAATTCCGGTTTGAGCTTTCAGCGGTAAGGTGTGCACTGCACACCTACATATAGAGGTTCTCCATAAGTCCTCTCTTCTCTTATATTCTCTCTCTTTTATTCCCCAGCTTTCTCTGCGCCCTATGCAGTTCATTAAAAGAAATTCTCATCAACTTAATTTTGAGCAATGATCCAAGCTGTTCTTGAGGAAAAAACCTGTGATTGACAACCAACCGATAACTATTAGTCTCTTTGCTGGAGCCTAAGGTTTAGATTTAGGTCTAGAAAAAGCAGGACTTCAGACAGTAAGTTTAGTAGAAATCGGCGTTGCTTAATCAGGGTATGAAAAAAATAAGTTGAAAATCCCCAAGCTTTGTGGATACTGGTTTCTATGACTTGCATATTTAGCCTTTCATACCGTAAATCCGAAAAGCCAGGATTATGCTCACGCCCTCTACAGCGAGCGATGGCTATGGGAAAGCAGCTCACGCCTACAAATCACGTCCTTACCCTGCTACACATCACCCGCACCGTGCTTTTGGTACGGTTAACACCAGCGATACTTCCCCCGACGCTCGCGCCGTGCAGAGTTTGCTCGGTAGGGTCATCATGGCGTTGACACAGCCTTTTCGGTTTCTAGGAATAGCTTTGTACGGTTTTCTTCACTGCCAATTACTGCTGATTCTTTCGCACTAATTAGGGCAAATACGACTAACTGGGTTGGGTTCTCCTGACTGTTGTTACTACTAAAAAATCGGCATCATAATAACTGTAAGCAACGAGCTTCAACCCAAACTTTCGTTATAAAGTTTTACCAATCTTTGAGGTGACAGATTATGTTGATGCGCTATTGGCAACCCTTCACGGAAATTGAAACCATCCGTCAGCAACTCGATAAAGTTTTTGACCAACTGGCAACAACGAGAGATAACTCAGAAGCCACTTGGATGCCCGCTCTGGAATTGGCTGATGCTGGGGACAACTTCGTATTAAAAGCGCAACTGCCTGGAATTGACCCCAAAGACGTTGACGTTCAAGTCACTCCGGAAGCAATTTCCATCTCTGGCGAGCGCCGCTACGAAAACACAGACGAGAAATCTGGCTACGTCCGCTCAGAATTCCGCTACGGCAAATTCCACCGGGTGCTTCCCTTGCCCGCACACATTCAAAACGACTCTGTGCAAGCTGAATGCAAAGATGGCATTCTAACGCTAACACTACCCAAAGTAACTGAAGCTCGCAATAAAGTCGTCAAGATTAACTTAGCCGAAATTGCTGGAGCTTCAACGAGTCCTGCTTTGGAACAGGCTAACCAATAACGATCGGCTGTGCTTAATCGAGTGAGGCAAATTTTCCTTTCATTGAGCCTGATTGGATTTACTTAACAACAACGGAACTGGAAAAGCTAATACCGGGAGCGACCATTGCTCTCGGTATTCTTTATTTGGGAAAGCCGAGCGAAAAGCTACCTACACGCGTCCTGAACCCGCAGTGAATTCAGTAACGCTTACAAGGCAGGCTTCCAGTAAATGCAGGGGAGAGCACGACGAGCAGAATACCCAATCGATCGCCCAGGGGCATTGAAATCCCTCAGTCCTCCGTTCCACCACTTGTGTGGCAAGTAAAGGCGCTGGGATGTCTATTGCTATGGTTGAGACTGGGGACGATCCGGGTCATGAAAGAGCCCGTCACACCTATGAAAAGGTGGGCTTCGAGCTATTCCCAGTCGCCAGATACTTCAAGAAGCTCTAACTGCAGATGTGTTGATTTCGCGATTCGCATTGTATCTTTCATAATGCGAGAGTTCTCTATGGGGCAATATTATGTCTGTCAGCTTTAACTGATGCTCTAAACCGCATCATGGAATGACTTCACCAAAACAGCCCTATCGCTTGGAGCGGACTGACGAAAGACGTTAGTGCATTGCGAAGGTCACTTGCAGCCACTCAAGCGTACTGTTAGATTTCTCTCTTGGCTCAATTAGTATTTGTTTAGGTAATGATACAACTCAAATACGATAAGAGCATGGAAGGTAATGATAGAGGAACATACGTGCACAGACTTACAACAACGGCAATGGATTTGTGATGTCGAAGATGTAAACCTGATACCGCAAGGAGCTTCATTTGTTAGCTTGTGGAAACAGTATACAAATGGCGTTGCTATTACGCTCTCTATTCACTCTGAGGACGGTCAGTTTGTGTTCTATCAAGATGTCGGTCATGCGGCCTCTGGAACAAAAAGAACTAATTGCGGTACATTTTCAACCGCAGATGCTGCGGTACATCAACTGATTCAAGAGTGCTATAGCTGGGATAATACGTGGGGTATGTAATAGCAAGCCGAAGGAAATAACGGCTTGTTACGCCATTAACATAGCAAGGGAGGGTGAGTTGTGAAGCAATCACCAATTTCATCTGAATTGATTTGGGCACCGATCGGTAAGACGATATATCCAGAACCTTATGCTTCCCTTGTTCAGGGACGACAAAAGCGAAAACTACGTGAGTATTTTGGGTTGACTCATTTTGGAGTTAATTTAACCCATCTCTTACCCGGTGCAGTTTCTGCTCTTACTCACAGCCACTCAAAGCAAGAAGAATTTATTTTGGTATTGTTCGGCAGTCCAACGCTGGTACTAGGCGAAGAGGAATTCGTTTTGCATCCGGGTGAGTGCTATGGATTTAAGGCAGGCATGGGTATCGCCCATCAACTAATTAATCGCTCTCTCTGAAAATGTAACCTATCTTGAGATTGGCGATCGCACTCTTGGAGATGAGGTCGAATTCCCAAATGACGATCTCAAAGCAACACAACTGCCGAATGGTGAATGGGCTTTAACGCACAAAGATGGTCGCGCTTATTAAGGTCACTGCCTAACAACCGCGCTGCACCAGAACGTTCCGCTCGCGCATTGCATCCTTCAACGATCGGGCGATCGCCCGCTCTTGTAGGTCGGGTTGAAGCATGAAACCCGACACTCATCATTGCTTCTCTAATTCAATCCTAGTGCGATCGCCTCTGGCGCTGCGCTCCGCGCAATCGCCCAATCGAGTCATGTTTGTCACGTTACCTACTGATTTACAAGCAAGGAGGTGACAGGCTCAACTCAACTTACAGCGAGGGGCGATCGCACTCGTTCCTGCTCTGCAAAGGCTGTGCGTCAAGCAAGCGGCAAAGCTGCATCGGAGCGGTGATTGTGACATTTAGGTTAATGCTGGATAAGATCTATATAGCAATCCTAAATCATTATCATGATTACGGTACAATTATATGCAATACTCGATCGTGACAATAAAAAAATGAATAACTTACAACT
>NZ_SRRZ01000172.1 GCF_013179805.1 Microcoleus asticus IPMA8
TACGAAGACGAAGCGATCGCGTTTGAGCCAGTCGTCGAGTACATCAAAGATGCCTCTTTCGGTCTGGGCGCGTCCGACTGCGATTGTCATTACGCAAATCTCCAAATGGATATAATTACAGCGGATCTTTCTCTAGTCATTAGTCTCCAACCGTTGCCTCTGCTTACCAGAAAACAAGTTGGATTATGAACAGAGTTTACTTTTCTTTACCGTATTGACGATTATAGAGGTAATTCTTTACAAGAGCAAGTTTTTCTTAAAAAAATTTCGGCTCTTGACTTGTCCGAAGTCCCCGAAGTCCCCGAAGCCCTCGAAGTCCCTGAAGTCCTTGCCCTGCATTTGGGAACTTCTACTATATAGGAGTCTCTGCGCTTTGCGTCAGAAGCCCCGTGGCTTGGTAGATGTATCGCCCTCAACCTCTGATTTTTCTAAGAAACTGGGTTTCCGTGGGTAAGTCCTATATATATACTGAGGATAGAGCTCCAAACTTAGGTTTTTAAGACTATATGTTCAGCATTGACATCATTGTGAAAAATACGCCCGTCTCGCTGTCGGTGCAGCGGAAGTTGGAGGAGGACGCTGAGACTGTTTACCAGCAGGTACTGGCGGCGATTCGCAACTCCCAACCGCAAGTTTTGGAACTAACTTGCGAGAAAAATCCTGAGAAAAAGGTGGCTGTCGTCAGCAGCGAGATTTCTGGGGTGGTGGTTTCTCAGAAATCGGGGGCGTCATCTACAGGCAGATCCCCGGGTTTTGTCTCGCTGTCGGCAGCAGAATGAGGGCTGGGGGTGTTGGTGCCGAGATGAGCCAGTCAGCCGTTGCTGTGCGGGATTTGGGTTTTTGCTGGCCGTCGGGCGATCGAGTGTTGCAAGGTTGCTCTCTGGATGTACCCAAGGGCGAGTTTTGGATGCTTTTGGGTACTAACGGCAGCGGCAAGTCTACGCTGTTGAGGCTGATGGCTGGGCTGCTGCACCCCCAGTCGGGGGAAATTGACTTGGGTGGGCGAGTGGGTTTTGTGTTCCAAAACCCGGATCACCAACTGGTGATGCCGACTGTGGGTGCGGATGTGGCTTTTGGTTTGGTGGAGGAAAAGCTTTCTAACGTTCAGGTGCGGGAGAGGGTGGCGGAGGCTTTGGAGGCTGTGAATTTGCTGGATTTGCAGCGGCGGCCGATTTATGCTTTGAGTGGGGGCCAGAAGCAGCGAATTGCTCTTGCTGGGGCGATCGCCCGTCACTGCGAAATTCTCCTGTTGGACGAACCGACGGCTTTGTTAGATCCTGATTCTCAGTTGGATTTGGTGGCGGCGGTGCAGCGGTTGGTGAAAAATCGCGGGATTACGGCTTTGTGGGTGACTCACCGTTTGGATGAGTTGAATTATTGTGATGGGGCTTTTTTGTTGGAAAAGGGCCAAGTGGTCGATCGGGGAGATCCGGCGCGTTTGAAGCAGCGGTTGATGCAAAGTCAAGATGTTTAGCCCTCAAGCAATTTAAGAATTAAGTCACTCGGCGATTGAAATCGCTGCATAGAGTGAAACGAAGTCTGCCTCCGCAGACTAAGAAATAAATAGGGTATTTAACCAGAATTTGGCTCCAGCCCAAATTAATCTCGCAATCCTCGATCGCGCAACCAAGCATCTGCCCAAATTGTATCGGCTTCTGATAGCGCTGGTATGACTTCCCAGTTGCGATAATCTATCTTCAGGTCGTAACTTGCTATGTCGTAAATTTGAGTGAATAATTCCTGCAAGTTTATGACAGGTTCAGTATCGCCAGATCGCAGCGGTAAAGGAAAGGCAGGAATCGGGTTTTGCAGGTTAAAAGCATACAAATCCGCTCGGGGACGGCGATTTCCCCGACATACTAAAACGCTATAGTGACTATCAATATTGTTTTCAAGAATTGGCATTTTTCGACCGCGCCGCAATAAATCTATTTCTATTAAATGAGTGCGACTACTTAAAACTTCTTCTCGCTTTTCCTCATACATTTGTCGCCCTTTGCCTGTTCGCTTATTCGTAGGCGAGAGAATTTCAATTACTGTTATCAATTCTTTTTCCCCCCTTTCTCTAATTTCTAAATAAGCTTCTCGAAGCGTGTAAGGTATGGGAAGAGTTACTGTGAATGGTTGTGTAAGCGGTGCTGCCACCGCTACGTTTGATGCTGTTGTTACTGTTGCAGTTTGTGGCTGCATTACAGTTACGTCGGGAATGCCAATGACTGATAAATCGTCGTCAGCCGTTTCATAGATTCTCACTTCCAGCGACACTAAATACTTAGGACGCAGTTGGGGAGATAAAAACCTGAAAATTTCACTAATCAGCAAGTTATGCATCCCAGGCCAGAGTTCGGGATGCTCTAAATACGGGTCCATACCGGGAAAGGGAGATGGCATTGATTTGACTCCTTGACTCAAGTCTATTTATAGTTTAGCAATACTTTTCTGGCGCGAATGGCTTGCCAACAGATTTTAGGGCATAGCTTCGCTTGTGGCAGATGATGACTGAAGGCTCGATCGACCTTTTGCAATAATAGGTTCGATCGCACATCTTGCACTTATTGCCATGTTCCGTCGGGGGTTTAAACTCCTGCCGGAATATGGCAACAAATGCAAGATATTAATTCGATCGCATTAACTTTCGATCGACAATTGCATCGGAATTGGAACGCTGTTTTCATCTAAGACAGACAGCGCATTTACGAAAACAATTGTATGCGGGACTGCGGGCATTAAGCGGCGCAGTGCTTTGAGGTAAGATTCGGCATCGGGGCGGCGGCTGAAACGAGCGACTGTTAACCGCTGACAGTTGGGGAGGTGGCGAATTATGCACCAAGGTTGAAGTCGATCGCGATATGTCGGTTGTTTTGGTATCATAGGAAAATCCTTCCCACTTTTGTGGGTGGTGAATGAAAGGCGATCGCTCTAGATTTCTCAGGTCCGAGGGCGATCGCTATTAATTGTATATTCATTAAATTACGAGTAGTCGTAATTGTCAAGGGCGGAATGGGACGAATTAGACTGCGAGTTCGAGAACTTGCTCAAGAGAAGGGTTGGACTCTTAGGGAAGTCTCCAACAGAACGGGTATTCCATACACTACGATCGCCACCTATGCCAGTTCTCCAGGTATGGCAACTGTTGACTACACGGCTTTGGACAAGATGGCTCGTGCGTTCGATATTGCGATCGAAGATTTAGTCGAGATTTTGGAACAGTAAACTGATTGTGCGTAAAGGACGGCTCTTGCGTTAGCACTTTTTACACGATACTTGCGTATATTGGAATTTTCCGGCTGTAGACTATAGTCAGGAGTTGTTCAGTCTGCCGGAGTTATATTAATGCCGATCGATCGCCTGTCTGACATGGAAGGGAACTTGGAAGATCTGAAAGAGCAATTAGTGGGCAAGGTAAAGGCTCTAAATTTAGCACCGCAAGAAGAAAAGATCCGAATTAAACAGCAAATCCGAGAGCTACGCAAGGAGATTCGGGAGCAGGAAGAGGAGGATTGGCAGGTTCTCGCTCAGCAAACGAAAACGGTGGAAATTCCCGAACAGGAAGCTGAGATTATTGTTGCCGAGATTGTCGAAGAAGTTGGGCAAATTGAAGTGCAGGGACAGTATCCCGATGAGGTAATTCAGATTTTGCAGGAGATTCGGGACAGGCTAAACCAACCGGGACCGACAGCAGCCGCGAAACTTAAAGGCGTGATCTCAACTAATTTCCCGTTCCTGGGAATTTCCTACGAGGCTGAAGTGGATACAGAGGAGTTATTCAACCAGCATTTCCCAACGTTCAACAGGTTAATTAAGGCATTAGCAAAAAAGCCCTAGACCTGGAGCGAAAAACACCGAATCCAGGTTTCACAAGTTTTTACCAACTATACGATATTCCCTCCGAACTCGGTTCCAAAAACTTTGTCGGACGGGATGAGGAAATGCAGCAGTTGCACGGATTGTTGCAGGATGGAAGCCGCGTTGCCATTGCCGCTGCGTCGGGAATGGGCGGCATCGGCAAGACAGAATTGGTATGGCAGTATGCAACTTTTCACCGCGAACAGAACACCTATTCAGCGGGGATTTGGTGGCTGTTTGTCCGGGACAACGATTTAGCGCCCCAGGTGTTGCAGAAAGCGCTGCGAATGGGAATTCAGCCGCCGGATACTCTCGACAATCTGGAGGAACGGTTGCAGTTTTGCTACGAAGAGTGGGCAAAACAAACCTCTGGCAATGCTCTGCTGGTATTGGATGATGTCAACGATTACCGCAGGGTGGAGCGGTTGCTGCCTAGAAATCCCCGCTTTAAAGTGTTGCTGACAGCGCGACAAATTGTGCCCCCGCCTGTGGGGTGTTTGCCGTTAAAAGTGTTGAAACCAGAGGCGGCGCTAAACTTGCTGCGGCTGACGGCAGGGGATTTGCCGGGAAACCGACTGGGTTTAAATATTGATGCCCAGCTTGAAGATGCTCAAGCACTTTGTCAGTGGTTGGATTATTTGCCTTTGGGCATCGAACTGGTGGGGCGCTATTTGCGACGCAAGCGGGCGCTGTCCTTGGCAACAGTGCTGCAACGGTTGCAGAGTCAGCGATTGGAGGCGCGGGCATTGCAGGAGGCGGAAGCTGGGATGACGGCTAGGCGCGGAGTGGCGGCAGCTTTTGAGTTGAGTTGGGCGGAGTTGAAACCTCCCGCGCGGACGCTGGGGTGTCTGCTGAGCGTGTTTGCTCTGGCTCCGATTCCTTGGGAGTTGGTAGCCGAGTGTTTGCCGGATTGGGATGAGGAGGAGATGGAGGATTGTCGGGATTACGAACTGCTGGAACAGAGTTTGCTGTCGCTGGTGGAGGATGAAACCTCTGATCCAGCTCAATCTGGGCTGGTGCAGCCACGCTATCAACTTCATGCTTTGATTCGGGAGTTTTTTGCGGCCAAATTGCAGGGACACGCCGATGCTGAGAATTTGCGGAGAAGTTTTGCGGCGGTGCTGACAGCGGTGGCGAAGACGATTCCGCAGACTGTGACGCTGGAGGTGCAGGAACGGGTGAAGGAGGCGTTGCCTCATTTGGATGTGGTGGCGGAGCAATGGTCACATCTGCTGGAAGATAGTGATGCTGTGTGGTCTTTCACGGTTTTGGGGCTGATTGCTAAGGGACAGAGTTTGTGGGCAGAGGCAGAAAAGTGGTTCAAAGCTTGCCTCCAGATGACAGAGAAACGTTGCGGAGCCGAACATTCCCTTACGGCAAAGAGTTTGAACAATCTGGCATTGCTGTACGATGCAATGGGACGCTACCCAGAGGCGGAACCCTTGTATGTGCGATCGCTCTCTATTTACGAGCAGCAGCTCGGAGCCGACCATCCCGATACAGCTCTGAGTTTGAACAATCTGGCAGCCCTGTACTATGCAATGGGTCGCTACGCGGAAGCGGAACCTTTGTATGTGCGATCGTTCTCGATTTACGAGCAGCAGCTAGGAGGCGATCATCCCAATACGGCTACGACTTTGAGCAATCAGGCAGAGCTATACCGTGCGATGGGACGCTACCCAGAAGCGGAACCCTTGTATGTACGCTCGCTCGCCATCAGGGAGCAGCAGCTCGGAGCGGAACATCCCGATACAGCTCTGAGTTTGAACAATCAGGCATTGCTGTACCATGCAATGGGTCGCTACCCGGAGGCGGAACCCTTGTATGTGCGAGCGATCGCGATCAGAGAGCAAAAGCTCGGAGCAGAAGATCCCTATACGGCAACGAGTTTGAACAATCTGGCACAACTATACAGTGCAATGGGACGTTACCAGGAGGCGGAACCCTTGTCTATTCGATCGCTCTCTATCCATGAGCAACAGCTCGGAGCCGACCATCTCCATACGGCAAGTAGTTTGAACAATCTGG
The DNA here is from genome assembly GCF_013179805.1 of Microcoleus asticus IPMA8. GTDB lineage: Bacteria > Cyanobacteriota > Cyanobacteriia > Cyanobacteriales > Microcoleaceae > Microcoleus > Microcoleus asticus. Next base: position 5,875 of record NZ_SRRZ01000172.1, read on the forward strand.
CAGCGCTGTATTGTGCAATGGGACGCTACCCGGAAGCAGAACCCCTGTATGTGCGATCATTAGAAATTTTGTTTAACCGATTGGGGAAGAATCATCCCAACACCCAAAGAGTTTGTAGGAATTTCATTAATTTTCTCCAGAAGGCGATATCAGCGGGTCAAGAGTCGCAACTGTCGCAGCATCCAACAACGCAAGCAATGCTTCAGCAACTTCGGGAGACGGAGTAGCTGTTGCTGCTAGAGCGATTATTGCCAACTTCCTACAAAACTTACGCATGGGGTCCAGAAACCGGGTTTTTTCCATAATACTTCGTTACAGCTTGCAGATAAGGCAAAAAACCCGGTTTCTTTGACGAAGCGCATAAGTCTCGATCGCATTAAAAAGAGGTAAGTTGTGATTTTTCGTTGGGTGGGGGCGGGTTTTTGAGATTGTCTATCTGTGTCATAAAGGGTTGGAAAAACCCGCCCCCACAGGTCGATCGAGGATGTGCGATATCTCAGATTTTACGGTTAATTCCCCTACTTCATCTCATATCCAAACAAATTCGGATCGACTTCACCCAAATTCAAATCAGCCAAACCATACTCAGCCCAACGCCGATCGACCATCGCGGCCACATCCGGATCGGACTCCAAAACTTCACCCCATTCGTGATCGGTTTCCGGCGGCATCTTCGTAGTAGCATCAATCCCCATTCTGCCTCCCAAACCAATCTTTTCACTGGCAAAATCTAACGTATCAAAAGGCGTATTCGGCAGAATAAATACATCCCGAACCGGATCGACTTTAGAACTAATTGCCCAAACTACTTGACGCGGGTCGCGAATGTTGATACTTTTATCGACAACAATCACAAACTTAGTGTAAGTAAACTGCGGTAATGCACTCCAAAATGCTAAAGCAGCCCTGCGCGCTTGACCGGGATATGCTTTATCAATCGAGATAATTGCGGCTTTATAACTCAGGGCTTCCATCGGTAAGAAGAAATCGACAATTTCCGATACTTGCTGCCGCAAAATAGGGGTATAAATACGGTTAAGCGCGATCGCCATCATTGCTTCTTCTTTCGGCGGCCGCCCGCTAAATGTCGTCAGATAAATCGGGTCTTTGCGGTGCGTCATGCAGTGGAACCGCACCAACGGCGAATCTTCCACGCCGCCGTAATAACCCATGTGATCGCCGAAGGGCCCGTCGGGCAGAACTTCCCCCGGCGTAATCGTTCCTTCTAACACAATTTCCGAGTCCGCCGGTACTTCCAAATCTACGGTTTTGCACTTCGCCAATTGCACGCCGGAACCGCCGTAAAGTCCCGCAAATAACCATTCCGATAAATCTACAGGAATTGGGGTTGCTGCGGCGAGAATAATCAGGGGATCGACTCCCAGGGCGATCGCAATTTCCAACTTTTTACCAGCCTGCGCCGCTTTCCGTAAGTGTCGCGCCCCGCCCCGCACCGATAACCAGTGTACAGTCATCGTGTTTTTTGACTGCAACTGCAACCGATAAACCCCCACATTCGGAGTGCCCGTTTCGCAATCTTTGGTAATTACCAAACCCAGGGTGATAATTTTGCCCGCATCTCCCGAATAAGGGCGAATCATCGGGATTTTGTTCAAATCCACCCCTTCTCCCTCAAATACCACTTGCTGACAAGCTGGGAAAAAGTTGCGGCCGGGTTTGGCTTTCACTACGTCAAACAGCACTTTGCCGAATTCTATCGCTTGGGAAATCTTTTTCGGCGGTTTTGGCTGTTGCAGCATTCCCAGTTTTTTGCCGAGCTCTTCTAGTTCGATCGGCTTTTCCATGTTCATCGCCCAGCAAACGCGCTCTTCCGTACCCAACAGGTTAATGGCGACGGGGAAATCTGCCCCTTTGACGTTTTCAAACAGCAATCCAGGGCCGCCTTTTTGCAGCATTTGGTTGGAAATTTCGGCAATTTCGAGGTCGGAATCGACTAAGGCGCTAATCCGGCGCAGTTGTCCCCGTTCTTCGAGCAGTTTTAGGAATCCCCGCAAGTCTCTTGCCATTGTTGTTAAAGAAATGTTAAGTGTCCCTACTATTATGCGGCGATCGGGGGATGGAGTGCGGGGTGGGAGCGATCGGGCGATCGCTAAATAAATTTCTATTGTTATCGTTAGTCTATGAGTTGGTATTTCTCAGATTCATCAAAAATTGACTTTAGCTAATTTTTATTAGCAATACTCTTAACCATAATTTAAACAAAGCTTATTCTAATATTATTTAATCTACTATTAACCAAAATTTAAAACAAGCTTATTCTATTAAATCTCTTTCCTTGGGGGTTTCAGTCTATCCTATGGAGGAGATTTGCAAAGTCGGCTATTAAGGGAGAGGAGGAATATGAATTTTTTCACAGGACGTTGGCGACGTAGTTTTATAGTGATACTAGCAGCAGCAGCATTTTCGCTGACTTTGATTAGTTCCGCTGTAGCTGCTGTAACCCTAAATGGTTCGGGAGCAACTTTCCCTAAACCTCTTTACGATCGCTACTTCTCTCAGATGAGAAGTGCAAATCAAATTACTGTAAACTACGAAGGAACCGGCAGCGGTGCTGGCATCAAAGCATTAATTACAGGCACTGTTGATTTCGCAGGCAGCGACGCGCTGATGACTGCTGCACAAATAGCCGAAGTAAAGCGCGGCGTCATGGCGATTCCGACTGCTGGCGGTGCTGTTGCAGTTGTTTATAACTTGCCCGGAGTGACCAATCTGAGGCTAAATAAGGATGCCATGAACGGCATCTTTGAAGGCAAGATTACTCGCTGGAATGATGCGAAAATAGCCGGAATTTCTGGACAAGCTAAAAACTTGCCAAATACTCCCATTCGAGTAGCTGTACGCGCAGATAGCAGCGGTACAACCTTTATTTTTGCTAACCACTTGCAGGCAACTGGTAGCAGCATCAAAGCTGCCGCGCAACCGAAGTGGCCCGGAAGCCCTGTCAGCGGTCAAGGAAACCCCGGCGTAGCTGCTTTGGTGAAGAATACAGCGGGTGCGATCGGCTACGTTCAAGATACTTATGCTCGGCAAAACAATCTCCAAACAGCATTTATTCAAAATAAAGCTGGCCGATTTGTAGATCCTAGCTTGGCTGAAGCAGAGAAAGCTTTAGCAGGGGAAACATTCCCCGCAGATTTCCGCTTAGTAGAAGGCAATCCTAACGACGGTTATCCGATTGTTGGTTTGACTTGGCTGTTAATCTACAAACAGTATCCTGCTGCGAAAGCAGAGGCTATTAAAAAGATGGTTAATTGGGTGATGACTACAGGTCAAGGTATCAACAAACAGCTAGAGTATACTACAATTCCTTCAGCTACAGCTCAAAAGGTGGTTCAAACAGTTAATCAGACTGTGGTTGCCAGAGGTTAATTTGGGCGATCGCACAGGGTTAGGAGTTTACGAGTTAAATGTAGGACTCAAAACTCAGAAATTATCAAGTTAATGTGCGCTAGATTTACTGTGTAAGGTGCGCTGTGCGCACCCTACAAACCAGGTGCGCAGCGCGCACCCAGCCCATTAAATTACTCGTCTTGCAAGCAAATATTTCACTTTTTACGCGATTCCGGTATGACCAATATTTCAAAAAAAACGAAAAAACAGACTCGGCAACCGGCAGAAATAAACACAGAAGTAGATTTAACAGATACTACTGGTGAAGGTTTATGGATGGAGTCAGGATTTACACTATTTGTATGGGGTTTTGCCTTAGCGACAGCGGGTACGCTGTTTTGGATGAGTGCGGTAATTTTTAAAGATGCTTGGCCAGCTATTAGCGAATTTGGACTCTCATTCTTGTGGAATCCCAAGTGGGATATCGGCGAGTTGCAGTTTGGGGCTTTGCCGTTTATTTACGGTACTGTAATTAGTTCTGCGATCGGCATAATCATCGCACTTCCTTTAGGGCTGTCAGTAGCTATAGTTACTAGCGAGAACTTCTTACCCGTTTGGGTGCGATCGCCCTTGGGATTCATGGTTGAATTAATCTCGGCTATTCCCAGCGTGATAGTTGGCCTGTGGGGAATCTTTGTTTTGATTCCCTTTTTGTTGCCATTGCAGCAGTCATTGTTCGATAATTTCAGTTGGTTTCCCCTGTTCAGCAGCGAACCTTTAGGCCCCGGAATGCTGCCGGCTGGAATACTGTTATCAATTATGATTTTGCCAACAGTAGCTGCCATCAGCCGCGATGTATTGATGTCAGTTCCCGTAGATTTGCGCAGTGCTTCCATGTCCCTCGGTGCCACCCGCTGGGAAACGATATTCAAGCTGTTATTGCCAGCAGCTAGTTCGGGGATTATCGGGGCTACAATCTTGGCTTTGGGACGCGCTTTAGGCGAAACAATGGCCGTCACAATGGTGATTGGCAACTCGATTCAAATTAACCAATCCCTGCTAGCTCCCAGCTACTCAATTCCTGCTGTTTTGGCGAGTCAATTTCGGGAAGCTCTCGAACCGCTGCACATCGGCGCTTTGATGTATTTAGCCCTAATTTTATTTGCGATCACTTTGTTGGTAAATGCGATCGCAGTATTGCTAGTTCAGCTAATCGGCGTCAAGGGATCTAAAAATTAACACGCTCGAAAGTAATTGGTAACAAGCCATTTTATGTATTCTTTCCCCGGCTCAGGACGGAGAAAGAGAAAAGTGTAACATCCTGAGAACAAACTTGCGGATAAATCCGCAGAATCAATCTAAAATCTAAAATCTAAAATCTAAAATTGCATGACTCAAGTAAAAAAATCAAACAGTATTCTGGATGCAGAAATCAACAATCCCCTGTCGCTAAGCCGAAAATTTTTCAGCCGGGGGATGACAGTTATCGCTTTCGCTCTGACAGCTCTCGCCCTGCTCCCTTTGTTTGCTATCTTATACAAAATCCTGGGAGAAGGACTCACACATTTGAGCTGGGAAGTGCTAGTGTCTCTACCAGCACCCGTTGGAGTTGAAGACCAGCCCAACGGCTTTGCCAATGCGATTCTTGGGACAGCTTTAATGGTAGGAATTGCTACGTTATTTAGTGTTCCAATCGGCGTAATGACGGGAATATTTCTGTCTGAGTTTGGTAGAGACAACAAAGCGCTGGCTAATAGCATCCGCTTTATCACCGTCATTCTCAGCAGCGTTCCCTCGATCGTAGTTGGCGTCTTTTCCTATGCCCTAATTGTCATTACCACCAAAGCATTTTCATCCTTAGCAGGCGGTTTTGCCCTTGGCATCATCATGCTTCCAGTTGTTGCTCTGACAACAGAACAAGCATTAAAATTAGTGCCTACTTCTTACCGCCTCGCTTCTGCTGCTTTGGGAGGCGGACGCTTTCAAACGATGTTTCGCACGATCGTACCCTCAGCACTTCCAACTATTACCACAGGTATTTTACTAGCTGCTTCCCGGGCCGCCGGCGAAACCGCACCGCTGATTGTAACAGCGTTGTCGAGTCAATTTTGGCCTCCTTTAGTTGATAAGTTGGGCGAGATAATGCAGTCCCCCATAGGTGAAGAAACTATCTCAAAACTCAAAGAAATTCCCGAGACATTGCTGACTCCTACTCCTTCTATGTCAGTATTAATATATAGCTACGCCAGCTCTCCCTACAAAGAGCAGAACGAATTGGCGTGGACTGCTGCCTCTGTGCTTTTGGGCATGGTTTTGATTGCTAGCGTCGCATCCCGTACAGTAACTCGGAAACGCTTTCAAAAGCGATAAATCAATAACTAAAGTCCATCTATCAGTCCAATATTAACAATATAACCAAGCAAATAATGAAACCTAAAGCTAACTTGAAGGCCGAAAACTCTACAGAGAAATTTCTAGAAAATGCCACGCCGGAAATTGACCCCAATGCAATGCCAGCACTGCGGGTGCAGGACTTGAGTTTTTATTACGGAACTTACAAAGTCTTAGAAAATTTATCGATGAATATCCCTCACCCGCAAATTACCGCGATTATTGGCCCTTCAGGTTGCGGCAAATCTACCTTTCTCAAAGCTCTCAACCGGATTGGTGAATTGGAGGGAAAGGTTAAAATTAAAGGAAGAGTAGAGTTTTTTGGACAGGATATTTACAGCCCGAAAGTAAACATTAATAGTTTGCGTCGCCAAATTGGGATGGTGTTTCAAAGACCGAATCCTTTTCCGCTGAGCATCTACGATAATATTGCTTACGGGGTGAGGATTTTTGGTCGCAAAAGCAAAGCAGAATTAGATGAAATTGTGGAATCTGCACTTAAAAGTGCGGCGCTTTGGAATGAAGTCAAAGACGATTTGAAGAAATCGGCTCAGGGGATTTCGGGGGGACAGCAGCAGCGACTTTGTATTGCTCGCGCTTTGGCTGTGAAGCCGAAAATTTTGCTAATGGATGAACCTTGTTCTGCTCTAGATCCGATTTCAACGATGAAGATTGAGGAGTTATTTCAGACTCTGCGGCAGCAGTTGACTGTTGTGATTGTGACCCACAATATGCAGCAGGCGGCTCGGGTTTCTGATTACACGGCATTTTTTAATACTGATGAAAGTCGCATCGGCCGCCTAGTTGAATTTGGGCCGACAAGTAAGATTTTTACTTCTGCGGGCAATTCGAGTACGAGAGATTACATTCAAGGCCGTTTCGGTTAATACTTACATCTTGAACCTCTTTCAGAACAGGCAAGATGCCTGTTCCACAACAGACAAATATTTTTGTGGAGCAGGCATCTTGCCTGCTATAGTTATGTCTTCAGAACAGGCAAGATGCCTGTTCCACAACAGACAAATATTTTTGTGGAGCAGGCATCTTGCCTGCTATAGTTCAATACGGTTCAGTTAAGGGCTATGCAGTGCTTGAAACAATAAATATAGGAGTATTCATTATGATTCCAGTACCTCTGTGTTTAACTTGT
>NZ_SRRZ01000173.1 GCF_013179805.1 Microcoleus asticus IPMA8
AATCTTTGGCGTCATGTGTCCTATTTTATGACACTTTGTGTACTCTGCTTATTTTTTTTTCTGTGCTACCGCTACTTATTGAGCGGATACGCATAATTGAAGCTAACTTATGCGCCATTCGTAACAAGTTAAGCTTGTATGCCAGTTGTCAAGGGGATTTCAGAAGAGGTATCAAAGAAAAATTGCTCCCGGCCTCGCTGTCGATCGGGGAAAGGTGCAACAATTAACTTAACATTGGGCTTTCGTTGAGATTTAACAATACCTAAATCTTGGTTTTCTGGCGGGGCGAAATACTTTGGAGGGTCAGTTGCCTTACCTTGTTGATGAGCTACATAAAAATGGTAAAGACCCCGGTAAATCATTTCTAATGAAATCGAATCTATTGGTAAAGAGAGTTGGTCAGCAACGGCATCACCTAAATCGACCAAGAGCGCATAAAATATCCAAGTCCCCCAAATTTGGAGCTGAATGCCGTTGAGAGAACCCGTCCACAAATAACTTAAGCCCAAGAGTCTTTTGACGGTATTAAAAGCATCTTCAATCCTCCAGCGCCTGCGATATAAATCTGCCACAACGTAGGGAGGTAATACATGAGGATCTAGTAAGCTTGTCAAATAAGTATGCCAAATCTTACCTGAACGAACTTCTATCAGACGTAAGGTGATAAATGGAGTTTTTGTAGTTCCTGACCCCAGACGAATCCGACTATCTCGCAGGTAGTAACTCTTGGTAAATACTTGTTCTAATTTAATTGATGCTCCTTTTTTTAAGCGAGTAATTAAGTGGATATCTCGTTCAATTAATTTGAGCCAAAAGCTAAAATGATAAAATCCTCTATCCAGTAAGAGTAAGGTTTCAGTTGGCACCAATTGCAGGATATTTTCTTCCAGCTTCACATCAGAAGCTCTGGGATTTTCCAGAAACCAAACTTCAACAGGTAGCCTGGTCATTAAATCTATGACTGTTGCCATTCTTCCTCCCAACTGCCCTTGCGGTATATCTTCCAGACTTTTGAGCTTGCAAAACAATGCTTCGAGCGTTGAGCTATCCACTATCCAAATTCTCGAAAATTTGGTCAAGGCAAATTGAATGCTTTCTGGTAGAGGTCGTTGGTTTCTCTTGTACCAAGCAGTTTTTAAACTTGGTAATAAATTTTTGAAGACTCCCTCAAATAAGCAAGCCGGAAAACTTAAAAACTTTTGAGACATTGCTTGTTGAGTAACTGTCGTAGGTCGGCACCACAAAAAACCTTCTCTTGCCAGCATTCTTGTGAGTTCTGTCACTCCAGCTACGTCTCGCCACAGCAAGGTTAATACTGCTGCTACTATTAAGGGCAAGTTGAGAATTCTCCCTCGTAAACCCAGTTGGCGGTAGTAATTTTCTTGTGAGGTGATGGCCGGCGTTAATAATGCAGATAGTTGCGAGGCGATTACCTCTTCTTCCACCATTGGCCTGTGAGTTTTTTTAGCGTGGTCACGGTTGGTTTTTTGATTCTTGGCCATATTTGCTGACCTACACAATCGCTCAATTATTTGTCAATTCTATCAGTTGATAATACCAACGCCCGCAACTATTATCTATCGCCCGCGACTATTATCTATCGCCCGCAACTATTATCTATCGCCCGCGACTATTATCTATCGCCCGCGACTATTATCGATCACCCGCAACTAGAGTGAGCGAACAACTTATTAATAATGATAATCGCTGCCGGTGGGAGAGTCCGCCGTCGCCGGACTCTCCCACCCTTACCCCTTGTTTGATTATCATTATTATTCAATTATATTTCTATACAAAGGGGTATTGACAAACTCTACTCCATTCTAACTTGTTACCAATGCTTATGCGCGGGTAAATTATCCATGACTACTACCGCTCCCGCCCATAATTGAGGACATAAAAACTTCTCAATAAATACTGCAAATGCCTGCCCATCCATTGAATCATTCATCGTCATTAATGCCAGGACTTTGTTAATGCTAATTGCGCCAATGGCTGTGACTTTTGCCGAACAATAAAAGGGTTTTAATGAGCATACTCTTGTCCCCGGTTGTGAACGGGCATGAGTTCTAGCCACCCCTAGTAAAATATTAGTTTCATCCAAAAATACGCTCGTTTTCTGGCTCGATATCTTTGATTTTTTCCCAATACTCCACTCTTAATTTTTGGACTCTTTCTGTCGCGGCTTGGCTGCTGTACCATTTTTTTTTTTTCGATTGAGTCCTAATTTATGCCGCGCAGCGACACATTGCCGTCCTACTCACCCAATTTCCCGTTTTTTGTGTAAATAATTCACACAACTCCACTAAAGTTGCATCTGGATGCTCTACCACCAGCACTCTGATTTCTTTTTCCGCATTTGTCAGATAACTGAATTGGGGTTTTTCCCTCTGTTTGGGCTGTAAGTTACCCGTAGTTTGTTGTTGTTTTACCAGTTTTTGGACTCAACTTTTACGCTCCAGCAAACATGGTGGCTACTTTCCTAATTGGCATCTTTTGTGTCAAATGCGCTGCAACTATTTTTTCGCGCTCGGTCGAGTGAATATGATTTCATTAGCCTTGACTACGAAATGATATTTCATTACTATCTATTGTACCGCATAACAGCGGGAACCGCTGTATGTCTCCAGAGAATATAGGTAAACAGGTTAAACTGGCATTGAGCAGTCATCCAGAATCTTCAATCGGAGTTTTATTGCATCCACAAGAGCCAAAATCCTTTAAATCAGAAATTAGTCAATGCCTGCAAAAATTGGGTGTTCTCCATCACGCTCCAATGCGTCCTCAAGACCGAGCTTATAACGTTGTAAACCGAGATTTCGTAATTGTAGATTCTTGGAATGCGCTGAAAGGAGTTGAGTTTGATGCTGTTATTATTGCTGGCGTTGACCGAGTGGAAGACTTGCCTGATGCTGATAAAGATTTTCAATAAAAAGCAGGACTTTATACAGCAATAACAAGAGCAAAAGATCACGTAGTTATGTTATACCAAGATGAAATTCAAGTTGTGCAGCAACTTCAAAAGATTTTGACAGCACCGGATGTTTTGGAGAGTGACTCAATGGTGAATGCTCAGGTTGCTTAGTGTGACGATGTAGATTTAAAGGCAATCGCATACCACACAAAAAGAGTTTTACAATACCAATCAAGCAATTTAAAGCGTACTAAGTTCAGGGATAGATTCACCTTCTGCTTCCCAAGCTCCCAAATACATTTCAATCACTTCTTCGCCGTTATGAATCGCTTCCTCACAAGTTTGGCCGTGAGTGCAAGGCATAACCACGCGATCATAAAATTCTGGAATAGTAACTAGAAAAAGTCCATCTTCATCAGACCATTGAACAATCATACTATATCGACTCATAAACCCTCGCCCTCCCTTAACTCATTCATTTCAGTTAATAACTGTGCTAACTGCTTTTCTAGGTAGAGTGGCACATCATCTCCATCTTTGCCGGGAATTGTCAATGTTTTTCTCAGCATTGGATGTCGCCAAAGTTCATGGCTACATTTGCCGCGCTTGGGTAGATAAACAAAACCTTCACGCGCAATTTGACCTTTCAACTCTGTAATTTTCCTGGGCATGGATTTTTGTCTACTGCTCTACTCTATTTTATCACTTTTTTTCCACCCCTCCAAATGTGATCGCACCTTCTCACCCTCACTTTTCTACAACCTTCTCCCATCGCCTGCTTTAAAAGTTTTTGAAGCGCGATCGCCCTTTCATCAATTCCCCACAAACACAAAACTCGTAAAGCGTAGCTATCCCGTAGGGAATCGCCCTTAAAGAATAGACAAACAATATCTAATTTGTTAGAGTTTAGTAAAACTCAACCCAGAGAGTTTTCCCTAATTTTATAATAACTGAAAAATAGGTTTTGGATTCTAAAAAACTTAATCAGCACAGATCCATAAGGAAACCTCAGTTTAAAGCTCGAACCCAAATCAACAGAGTATCGCATTCTCGTCAACGAAGCAGGACAAATTTTATTTAACCCAATAACCAACATACCCGATCGCGAGCAGTGGTTGTGGCAAAACCCACAAGCATTAGCCTCAGTCAAGTGCGGCCTCGCACAAGCAGTTAAAGGTGCAGTACACGATTTAAGTGACTTTTCTGAGTATGCTGAGAAAGGAAATTGAAGATTGATGAATTTAAGGAGTAATAATAGTTATTGCAATTACGCCTCACCCTTAAGTCGCGATCGCCCTTCATCACGAGTTAAATCTTCCCGTTCCAGAGTAAGAACACCTAGCTTTCTCACCTCGATATCTAGTGCGTCTGCGAAAGCTTCAACAAAGCTTTCAATCATGCCATTAGGTGCTTCATGTTCTGTAAGTGGCATTGTGATTTCTAAAACTCATTCAGTATAAGCAATTTTCCAGGATCTACCTTCGCCGACATCAGACATGATCGCTTTAAATTTTTGCCATTTAATGCCTGCTAAACTAATTAGTTTTTGCTCGCTACTTTGTTGAGAAGGAGTCAATGTTGTTGTTACCATAAGAGGTATAATTAGTGAAATTTTGATTGATTTTAACAAGCCCTTCTCCCATCTGCATCCACTGTGACACTGGCGTCGCGCCTGTGCTTCAGAAGTGAGTTATGTCCACCGTGGCACGGGCGTCTCGCCTGTAGAATGGATCGGTTCAAAAAAGTGCGCCTGCCCGATCTCCGCCTTAAAGATTTGGTTTCAATAGCGACAATTGAACTAGATTGCTAGATATTGTTGAGGTAGATCGCACTTTGACAGGGCTAGAGTAAAAAAGCTAACCATTGTCAAAATCGCAGTCTTTCGCCAGAAAGAACTGAGTGAAGCTGTTTCTCTGCTCGATCGCAATGGCGTTGTCGCGATCGAACGCCCAATCTCTCCACTGCTGGAATTAACCTTTGACGGCGATCCTCAAGGGAAAATACTCGATGCGCGACCAATACTGCCCCTTCGACTGAGATATTGAGCCTTTGGTCATCGGTCATTGGTCATCGACTGCTGACTAAAGACTCATGACTACTTGACAATAATAATTATTTAGGGTATACATACTGATGAAAGAATTTCTCAACCTATTCTTCTACAAAACCCACTTTCCCCGATCGCAATAAGCTGGCGTACTCTCAAGACATTGTTTTTCTCCAGCCAGTCCTCAGTCCCCAGTCCCATGATTAACCCAAAAAGCTTACAGAAAGTCGGATCGCTTGGCAGCTTGTACGTATCGCAGTTTATCCCGATCGCGTGTTTGTACGAAGCTTTGCCCGTATTGATGCGCCAGCGTGGAGCCTCCTTAGAAGCGATCGGTTTTCTTCCCCTGTTGACTTTACCCTGGATGCTAAAATTCCTCTGGTCGCCACCGATCGATCGCTACGGTTTCACCCGTTGGGGACACTATCGATTTTGGATTATCTGCTTTCAACAGATCGTTGCTTGCACTCTAGTAGCTTTTGCCTTTATTGACATTAAGAGTCAACTCAATCTTGCATTTTTATGTCTGGTGGTAATTTGTTTCGTTTGTGCCAGCCAAGATGTCGCCACAGATGCCTTAGCCGTAGGGTTGCTGGAACCCCACGAGCGAGGCTTTGGCAATGGCGTACAGAGTGCAGGTAACTATGTGGGTGCAATTATCGGCGGTGGCGGGATGCTGATCTCGATCGAACGTTGGGGATGGAAAGCGAGTATGCTGAGTTTGGCGGTAGTTATCGTTGTAGCATTGCTCCCTGTTCTGGGGTACAAAGAACCTACCAGTAAACATCGAAAATTATCACGCGCTGCATCCAACTCTCAAAAGTCTGCAAATCCCTTCATAGATATTGTTAACTTTTTTCGGCGGCCGGGGATGGTCTTGGCTGGCGATTCTGGCACTCTATACAACTGGCCCTTACATGGAATTTCGGATGTTTCGTCCCCTGTTAGTAGATATCGGGCTATCTTTGGGAGACATTGGCTTAATGTGGGGAATTGTGAGTTACGGCGTTGGGATATTAGGCGCGATCGCCGGAGGTTTCCCGATCGCGATTTGGGGAAGGAAGCGATGGCTAATTTTGTTAGGTTTTTTCCAAGTTTTAATGATGTTAACTTACTTATTACCAGCATTCGGTGTCGCCAATCTACCTATTCTTTCTGTGGTGGCGATCGGTACTAACTTGGCCAGTAGTATGGCTGTGACAGTTTTGTATACCATTATGATGGACAAAAGCCGATTAGAGAGGGCTGGCACGGAATACACGCTGCAATTTTCAACTACCTTTACCTTCTTTTCTGGCATTATTGGTTGCTGCCGCGATCGGTGGTGTAATTGCACAAGCGATCGGCGATCGGGGAGTGTTTATTATTTGTATTGCGATTGATTTGATTAGGATCGCGATCGTTACCAGAGAATTCGATCGGACGAGACGCAATCAGCTAACTCCAGAAATCTATTAACGAGTTTTGAATAAAACCTTCCTACTTAGAACTTATCGAAAAAATCCGACTCCACTTCCCTATCTGACGACAAATGTAAATATACATCAACTAATTTAAAAAATCGATGAACCTACCTTCAGGCCCAAAAGCTCCCATCTGGTTGCAATATCTTAAAATCGCCACCAATCCTATTGGCTACATGGACAATCTCGCCAAACGCTACGGTGACATTTTCACCATCACGTTTGGGTCTATTCCCGTATTATTTGTCAGTAATCCCCAAGGAATCGAGCAAATTTTTACCAATACAAAACAGCTTCCCGCTTCTGGAGAGTTGAACGGAGATATGGCCCTAATCACGGGGAACCAAGGAATACTCCAACTCGACGGATTGCGCCACAAACATCGCCGTCAATTGATGATGCCAGCTTTTCACGGTGCGAGGTTGCGTTTCTACGGACAGCGAATCTGCGATCTGACAGAGAAAATTATCAGTCAGCATTCGATCGGCAAAGTCTTTGTAGCTTACCCATCTATAGAAGACATTACCTTACAAATAAGCATTCAGATTGTATTGGGTTTAAGCGAGGGAGAACGCTACGAAAGACTCAGGAAACTGCTTCCGGCAATCATAAATTTGATGCGGACTCCTTTAATTCAAGCTGCCAACATTCTGCCCTTCTTTCAACGAGATTTAGGTCGTTGGAGTCCTTGGGGGAAACTGCTTCAACTCCGGCAAGAACTTTTCCAACTGCTGGAAGCGGAAGTCAAAGAACGCCGCCAGCAAGCAGATAGGTCTCGCAGCGATATTCTATCCGATTTGATGTTTGCTCGCGATGAAGCGGGTGAGATGATGACAGATGAAGAGTTGCGAGATTTGGTAATTTCGCCTTTATTCGCAGCTCAGGATGCTTCCGCCACAGCGATCGCTTGGGCATTATACTGGATTCACCATTTGCCGACAGTACGCGATCGATTGGTGACAGAACTCGATGGCCTTGGCGACTCGCCAGATCCGATGAGTATTGTGGGATTACCCTATCTCACCGCTGTTTGTAATGAAGCCTTGCGAATTTATCCCACTCAGTTATTCACATTTCCAAGATTGGTAGAATCACCGATCGAATTAATGGGTTATCAATTGAGTCCTGGTACGCTACTCAGAGTTAATATTTGTCTGACTCATCGGCGCGAGGACTTATATCCAGAACCTAACAAATTTAAGCCAGAGCGCTTTTTAGCAAGAAAATTCTCTCCTTATGAATTTCTGCCGTTTGGCGGCGGCACTCGTACTTGTATCGGTGCAACTTTAGCTTTATTTGAAATGAAGCTAATATTAGCAACTATACTTTCACGCTATCAATTAGAACTAGCGGATAGCAAACCGGAACAACCTAAGTTTGAAGGACTACTTTGTTACCCTGTCAGTGGTGTGAAACTGGTAGTCAAAGGTCAGCGCCAACATCAAAAGCAAATGCAGCAGCTAGTATCTAACTTCCCTAATTAGTAATAGCTGATTTCAATTACCAATTACCCATTACTTATTACCCATTACGATGAAACTACCTCCAGGGCCGAAAACCCCCACCTGGTTACTGAACATTCAATTTGCATCTGACCCGATTGGCTATATGAATGCCGTTACCAAACGCTACGGTGAAATTTTCACGATTATGTTTGGTTCTACCCCGGTAGTTTTCGTTAGCAACCCAGAGGGTTTAAAGGAAATTTTTACCAACACGAAAGAAATTACCGCCCCAGGTGAATTAAACCAAGGTCTCTCCTTGCTGGGAGGAACTAATGGATTGCTTTTGCTCGACGGCTTGCGCCACAAGCATCGCCGCAAACTGTTAATGCCTCCCCTGCACGGTGAGCGAATGCGATCCTACGGACAGCGAATATGTCACCTCACAGAGGAAATAATTAGCCAACAAGCGATCGGCAAGCCATTTCTGGGATTTCCTATCATGCAAGTTATTGCTTTACAAGTAATATTGGAGGTAGTTTTTGGTTTAAATGAGGGAGAGCGTTACAAACAACTCAGGCAGCTAATTCCCTCTCTGTTGAGTTTTCCATTTTCTCCCATCATGAGCCTTATCTTCTCTTTCCCCGCTCTGCAAATGGATTTTGGTCGGCGGAGTCCGTGGGGATACTTTCTTTACCTGCGACAGCAATTTGACCAACTGCTATACAGCGAAATTAACGATCGCCGCCAACAAGCGGACTCCTCCCGCGCTGATATCCTTTCCGATTTAGTATTAGCTCTCGATGAAAATGGGAAGCCGATGACGAATGAGGATGTGCGCGATCTTTTACCCTCGTTCCTATTCGCTGGTCGCAATACTGAAGCTAGCGCGATCGCTTGGGCCTTATACTGGATTCACACAAATCTTGGCGTTCGCGATCGCCTGCTCGAAGAACTCGATAGTCTGGGTGATTTTCCAGATCCCGTCCGTATTGTCGCACTGCCTTATCTGAATGCTGTCTGTAATGAAGTCTTGCGAATTAATCCATCTCAAGTGATAACATTACCAAGAAGAGTAGAATCGCAAGTCAACCTGATGGGCTACGAGTTGAGTCCAGGGACAATACTCAGAGGCTGTATTTATCAAACTCATCAAAGCGAGGATTTATATCCACAGCCAAAGGAATTTAAGCCAGAACGCTTTCTAGATCGACAATTTTCTAGTTATGAATTTCTGCCCTTTGGCGGCGGTGCTCGTCGTTGTCCTGCTGAAGCTCTTGGTCTGTTTGAAATGAAGCTAGTATTAGCAACTATTCTTTCCCGCTATCAATTAGCCTTGGCAGATAAAAGACCAGAAAAACCAAAGCCTTTAGGCATCAATTTTCCTCCTGCTAAAGGCTTGAAGATGGTCATCGTGGGTAAACGTCAGCGCCAAGAGCGATCGCATCAGTTTGTTGCGGGAACGCTTTAGCTTCTGAAGTTAGTTTTTGTGTGCTTAGGGATTGTTCTGAATTAGTTCTTTTTAATGGAGATAACGAAAATGGTTGAAAGTAAAAAAGGTGCTGTAGTAATTACAGGAACATCTTCAGGTGTCGGTCGAGCTACCGCACTGCTGTTGGAAAAACAAGGGTACCATGTTTTTGCTGGAGTTCGTAAAGAAAAAGATGCTGAATCATTAAAGCAGGCTAGCTCTGGCAATTTAACACCTATTATCCTCGACATCACAAAAGCGGAACAAATTAAATATGCCGCAGAACTTGTGGAGCAAATAGTTGGCGAGAAAGGAGTGGTAGGATTAGTGAACAACGCGGGTGTTGCCGTAGACGGGCCGTTGGAATGTATTGCGATCGATGATTTGAGGTTGCAATTTGAAGTCGATGTTATCGGTCAAATTGCCGTCATGCAGGCATTTCTCCCCGCGATCAGAAAAGCCAAAGGTCGGATCGTTAATATTGGTTCAGTTGCTAGTAAAGTTGCTCTGCCATATTTCGCAGCCTTGTCTGCTTCTAAATTTGCATTGGAGGCACTCACAGATTCTTTGCGAATGGAATTAACTCCTTGGGGAATTGAAGTCATCTCGATCCTACCAGGCCCAGTTAATACAGAAGTTTCCGAAAAAGTGGAGGCTGGCTATCTAAAAACGATCGGCAAAATGTCACCCGAAGCTAAAGCGATGTATGGCAATAATCACAAAGCTTATATGGCGGAAGTGGTCAAGGAAAATCAGGAAGGAATGCCACCCGAAAAAGTCGCCAATACGATTCTAAAGTCTTTAGACGATCGTAAACCCAAAAGACACTATATTGTCGGGGAAGACCTATTTTTATTGACCTGTAACAAGTTCTTTCCTACTCGGCTTTTTTATAACATTTTTTATTCGCTGGTAGAAAGAGACTTGAAATTTGATAAAAGGTGATTTCTGGCAGTAATTTCTTTTGCTGCTATCTTTGCTTATAATTTGTAGACGAACGTTCTCCATCGATATTCGTATACAAATTATAAGCAAGCTAAAAATTCTTAGTTTACATTATGAAACCATAGCAATAATGACTTCAGAACAGGAAACCAAAATTACAGATGAAATCCTTCAAGGCAATCTAATTCAACTGATGTTTAAATTATCAATTCCCGGTATTTTGGGAATGTTGCTGATTGGCTTAAACCCTTTTTTTGATGCTTTATTCGCCGGACGACTAATTGGTGAAAACGCTTTGGCAGCTATCTCCCTCGCATTGCCTCTGACGACGATTGTAGTTGGATGTGCCTTATTAGTTGGGATAGGTTCTGCTTCGGTTCTCAGCCGCGCCATTGGTGCAGGAGATATTAAAACTCAGTCTAATATCTTCGGTACTTTCACAATTCTGAGTCTGATTATTTCCTTTTTTATCACTATCTTAGGTTACAGTTTGGGCGAACAATTAATCTCATTTATGGGAGGGGAAGGTGAAGTTGCCTCATTAGGTTCGGAGTATTTTAAAACCTATATGTTGGGTTCTGTATTTTTTGTCCTAGCGGTAGGTTCTAGTCAGTTAATCAAATCTGAAGGGAAAATCGGTTTAGCGACTATCTTTGCTGCTATTTCGGTTCTGACTAATACCATTTTAAATCCCCTCTTTGTTGGCGTTTTTCACTGGGGTATCCAAGGGATAGCTTTGGCAACGATTGTTGCTAATTTTGTTTACGCGACCGGAAATTTTACTTATTTTCTTTCCGGTAAAAGTTCTACTCCTGCTCAACTTAAAAAGTTAACTTTGTCAGTAGATTTACTGTCACCAATCTTATCGGTGGGTGTATCAGTGCTAATCATGGAAGTAATGACCGTAGTTCAACAGGTTGTAATTTTTAAATCGATCGCTTACTATGGAACCGATACTGATATTGCCTTCGCTGGAGCAACATTGAACCTGTATTCTTTAGCAGTAATTCCTGTCTATGGCTTCGTACAAGCTCTACAGCCAGTAATTGGAATAAATTATGGATCGAGAAATCATAACAGAATGAAGAAAGCCTACTTTATTTTTGGCATTGGCGGCACTATTCTGTTAAGCATAATCTGGTTGCCCTTACAATTATATCCGGCAACTTTTCTGAGTTGGTTGCTACCGGATGTGGCTTTCACTGCTAACGATCTGCTAAACTTTCGTATTGTCACTATATTGCTACCCATACTGTCTTTTGTATTCTGTAGCATTACTTTGTTCCAATCCATCGGCAATGGTAAAACTGCGGGGATTATAGTTGTGGCAAGACAAGTATTTTTGTTTGTTCCAGTAGTGTTAATATTGCCCCTATTTATAGGAATAAATGGAATTTACTATAGCTTAACTGCTGTGGACATTTTAGTTTCCCTAATAGTCGCTTTATTTACTTGGATGGAATTGGAGCGACTCCAACTTCAAATCTTAGCAAAATAAGTTGGTGGGTTTAATAAGCTGTTCCACATTTAATATCGTTTCCGGTTGCATCGGAATGATACCGAGGACACGGCAGTGCCGTGTCCCTACAATTAATGGGTAGAGACACGGCACTGCCGTGTCCTCCGTTTATATCATTCCGAAGCTAACGGATGTGATATAACTTGCCCTAAGAGCATAGTTGAATACCTAAGCCAAGAGGTCGCCCCTCTGACCTGACGCAGGGTTGTTTCATTCTCAATTCCAATTTTAATTCTTCGCCTTTCCAAAGTCTCTGGCTTCAGGGGGCGACAAGCACCCTAGAATGGTTGCTGTATGAGCTTTATAGCCCTCAAGCCCTTTTGATACAATCTGCGCTTACTGCGAATAGAAGTGATTAATTCCTCAACCAATTCTTGATACTGATGAAAGGCAACTATCCAAATTATGGCTATATAGAACCCATTTGAGATATATTGCTGTTTCTGTAAGCCTTATACTAGATGGATTTCAGCTTTTTTACCACCATCGGCACATGATTTCTCATCTTGTGGCTATTGAGCAGAAGTGTTGAATGATAGGAAAAGATTGCTAAAGTTGGCAGAGCAATGTATAATTGTAGACTTATAAATTATTAATAATCAACTAAAATG
>NZ_SRRZ01000174.1 GCF_013179805.1 Microcoleus asticus IPMA8
GTCATTTTTTTTACCTCATCTTTTTTCACAGTTTTACTAGCTTTTTCATTTGAGCCCTTTTTCATATATTTGCAAAAGTGAGATGCACCCAGCTTCCGCTAAAAGTCTGGCGAATCTTAAAATTATTTTATTTTGGGGCCAATATACCCAATGATTATCTTTCCTGGCCCTGATTCTGTGCAGAAATGGAGTCGCCAAGCTCCCGGTGTCATGCGGACGTGCAAACTGAAAATACGCTTTTCCCCGTCAAGACACTGAATATTTAGTTGCTCTTTAAACTCCTTAAGTCTTGACTCGCTCTCTGGAGATACCTTGCTAGGAAGATTATCCAAATTCAGCGCTCCGTCTGTCCAATTTTTGGATAATTCATCAAGCTCAAATAACTTTCTGACAACTTGTCGTAACATTTTCGGATCGACCAGGCTTTCTATCTGTTGGCTAACGCGATCGCAAAATTCCAGGCTGGAGAATAACTCAGCTCGACGTTTCCAAAGTTCCAAACCGTCAACGACCGCTGTTTGCTGACGTTTCTTAATCCAATCAGCGTGTTCGAGAACGTGGTTTTTCTGACTAGCATGAAGAACCTCTACACTTTCTTTTATTAGCTCTCCATTCTCATCAATTTGTATCAAATCTAAGTTGATGCGACTAGCATTCCACAGCAATTCTGAATGCAGACTAATGACTAATGTTTCAAGGTAGTAAGCAACTTTAAAGCTTTCGGATTGAATACCCTGTAAACTCAACTCACAACCAGGGTCTTCAACTTTTATTTTAATCTCTATATCTGGAATATCAACGGATAAAGGAGTCTTAGTTGCAAGCGTTCTCAAAAAAGTCCGCTCGTCTTTATTAACTTCAGGATCGTTACGCCAACGAGAAAGAGGATAGCTTTCAGCAAGAATAATAGCATGAAAATCTGCTTGGATGCGAATTCCCTTCAGCCCACAGCCTTTAGCTGCAACCATCGTCCTAATCAATTCTGACATCCATTGTCGTGCTGTAGAAATATCAGGAGCAAGAGTTCGCGCAGACAGTTCATTAAACACCATCTCCAAATCCATCGCTTATTCTCCTTCCACCGCAGGTTCCAACAAAATCTCCAAGCTGTTGTCCCACTCATCAAAAAAACCCTCCGGCCATTGATCAATTCGTCCGTTGCGATCGATTTTTGGCGATATTACCTCAGTCACAGCTTGTCTTTCTTTTTCTTTATTGTCACGGTGGAAGTAGTGCAACTGAACATCTTTCGGGTCAATTTTGCCTCCGTGAACCGCAAGGCGAATCCCATTTAAAACATGATCGCTGTGAGTTTCTATCACAACTTGAACCCCACCGCTAGCTGCCAAAGCTAACAATTCACCCATTTTAACTTGTCCTTTGGGATGGAGATGCGCTTCAGGATTTTCAATTAAAATGATTGTACCAGGTGTTGATGCAAGTGCCGCTACAATAATCGGTAAAGTGTAGCTAATTCCAAATCCCACATTAGTTGCCCGGTAAGGATTGCTATCTCCATAGGAATATTGAAAACTCATCAAATCGACATCTGATTTGGCATCAATTTTGAGTCGCGTACCCCGACTCACTTCTCCCATCCACGCCTCAACTTGGTCTATCAACTCCATTGAGTTTACTAAAGGTGCACCAGGTTGAGTCTTGGATTTTTTTACATTGGGATGGCTGAGACTACTATTAGGAATAGTCTCTCCCCCTTTAACAGAAAGGAAATGTGCAGTATATTCACCTCTGATACCGAGTTGACCGAGCTGTCGTACTTGGTAATCTGACATTTCATTAAATGGGCGCGGCCCAATCCGTTCTGCCTGAAGATAGTGAAAATTATTGCCAAAAAGATGTGATTTATACAATTCTGAGCTAACTGGTTCCGAGTCAATTTTCAACACATCTACCTCTTTGTCATATTTGAAACGCCATCTCCCCTCGCTGTTGTTTTCCCAAACAATATTAAAACCAATAAAGTCTTCTTTTGCTCCCTCAAAAAGTGCATCCTGAGCAGTACCAATATTTACGAAATCCCCATTAAGCGCCAACCCTTTTTCTGGCAATAAACCCTGTTGATAAGATTGTCGCAGTAGCAGCAGCGATTGCATAACAGAAGATTTACCAGTGCTGTTTAAACCTGAAAATAAAGTAAGCTTTTTGAAAGCTAATAACTGATTGGAAAACGGTTTGAAGTTAAGCAAGTGTAGTGAAGTAATCATGCCAGAACCTCCTGAATGATTTTTTCAATTATCCTAAATCTGTACTCAATCTTTTCCGCTGCTTGAGAGATAGAAATCAGAAACTCTCGATCGCTATCTACATAATTTATAAATTTTTCAATCAATTGCTCCTTGTGCTGCTTCAATATATCAAGTTGCTCCTCGCTAAGTAGACTCAGGTTAACTGACCAAACTTCAAACAATGCTTTATTAATGGGAAACATTTTTGTTTGGTGTTTGGAGATTTTACGGAAGGCATTTTTTCCAAAAATTTCCCATGCTGCAACCATAGCTTTTTTGAAATTATTTTCAATGTCTTGTAATTCATATTCAGACATATTATTAACTTTATATAAAGCTTTACTCAAAAATAAATTTCTTTTTTCTGAGTGTTCGTCTTGATAAGATGTAATATTAAATGCTAAAAAACCTAGTATAAATTCCCGATCGTCCATCCGCATTTTCCGCAAGTTACTTAGCTTTGTAACTTGCTTAAATTCATTAGATGTAGCAAGCTTAGCTAAAAATTTTGTTGCCTTACCGGGATTAAGAGCATGACGGAGTTCTTGAGGAGACATAGGAAGCCCCCCTGTATTGATTCGTTTAAAAATGTTATATTTGACTTCAGGAGGCGTACCTTTTTCAATCAAATAAACTGTCACCTGAGTCTCTTCAATTCGACGCTGGTATCGACGCTCTATTTCATCGTAAGTTTTGCCTTCAAAATTGTTCAGATATTCTAGTCCGTATAACCTCAGTGTTTTATCGCTCATAAATTGCTTGAGAGCAGATAGTCGCTGCAATCCATCGACAACCAACCATTTATCTTCATCAGTTGCATCTATATAAAACGCTGGCAATGGAATCCGAATCAAAATTGACTCTATCAGTCTGCTTTTAGCTTCATCCTTCCAGATATTTGCATGGCGTTGAAAGTCCGGTGCTAAGTCCAGGGCTGCCTCGTCGATTCTTCTTAATAGTTGCTCGATCGTCGGTTCTCTGGTACGAACATTAATTTTCTCGGGATCGTATATCAATTTATCTGTTTCATAAGTCTCGTCGCCGTTGTCTTCTTCTTGACTCCAATTGAAATCATCGCTCGCGGAATCTCGATCGAATACTTGCTCTGCTATTTCTGGCTGATTTACCACAGTAAATACTCCTATGTGTTAATCTGTATCTAACTATCTTAGCAAATAAGCTCCCTTTCAAAGGCGATCGCCAAAATTTCCCGACTTACAGTAACAGTCCTGGACGCACAAAATGGTTGAAGACCGTATTGGTAGAGGTAAGGTGCGCTTCGGCGCACCCTACAGATAGAGTCGGTGCGTCCAGGACTAAGTAAGAGCTTGTCCGATAGTTATCTACCTTCACAAATCCCGTTTCGTAAGGACGCAATCAGTCGCGTCCCTACAAATAATTGCACTACAATCGGCAAGTTTGCCGTGCCCTTTCATCCTCCGGTTCTTGCCACCCAAAAGCAAAATGGCTCACCGCATTAATTTGCGGCGTCGCAGAGCGAATTGCTCGCATTTGAATCTCCAAAGACGGCCGATTTTTTAGAGGTTTTCCCCAATCTCCAGCAATGGCAGGAATAATTTTTGCTCCCGCAGGCGCTAAACTCACTGTCCGCTGCACCTGCGGCACTATGCAGCTTACATCCCCGCAATTTCCGTAAGACATAGCGTGGAATTCCACAGCAGGCGGAAACTTGTCCCAAGGCTGCAATCTCGAATCAAATCCCCCTTGATTTATCGTTTGATTTGCGGTGGGAAAAAACACCGCTCCTACAGGAATTCCCATCCTTTGAGCTGGCTGAATTGCTATTCCCAAAAAATCTAAAATTCCTTGGACTGCGTGAGCCACGCTCAGTGTCCAGAGGTCTTTTTGCAGTATCCCGGTATCGGGAAGTGGCGCTGTCGGTTTTGGTGTTGGACGTGCAGCGTTGGGATTGTTAGTGGCGGGAGTTATTGAAGCCGATCTTGATACGGCATTCTCCCTTCTAGAAGCTGGATTTGCTATCGGTATCGGTCGCGGAGTTCGCCCCTGCCAAAGAGGTTCTTTCTCAGTTGGATACTGTTTGACTACTGCTTGAACGTCATTAGGATTGATAAATCCCTTAGTCAAATATCGCTGAATTAAATCTCGCCCTTGCTGATTGTTAGCCCGCTGCAAAAGAACTTGCTGCGATGCTGGGCCGTAAATCCACAAGTCTTGAACTTTGGTAGCAACTGAAGCAGGCCCGACGCCCCGTAGATAGCGAATGTAGTCGAATAGCATTCCTTGGGGCTGGCGCTTGACTATTTGATTTACTAACAAACTATAGTCTTGCCTCGCTTGCGGACTGTAGGGGTCGATAAAGGCTTGATTGCCCGGAACTTCTCCTAAGTCATCGTTAATTCCTGGGTCTTGAACTACTGTTAAAGTTGTCTGATTTTTACCGTTGATAGCGAGGGTTTGCTGTCTGTCAGAACGCTGAGAATAGGTATAGCCAAAGTTCATGGTAAATAACCAGGCGTATACTTTTAAACCTCGCTGTTTGCCTTTGGCGATCGCCTTTTCTAACAAGTCGTATTTCTCGTAACCGCGATTTCTCAAAACAGAAGGCCAAGCCGTAGGATTGTCTGCGACTGGTAGCAGCACTTGACCGTCATAAAATGTTTCTATATAGACTTGGTTGTAGCCTTTATTCACAACTTTGTCTAATACCCGATCGATTTCTCCGGGTCTGACATCGCAGGGATACAAACGCAGCCAAACTGCTTGGGTTTCGGGCCAAGTTTTTTGGCGGCATTCTGCTATTTCCCGCGCGTGTTTGCTCAAAACAGCAAAATATGCTTGCTGAGATTCGCGTTTTCCTGACAGGGCGGCGCGACGCAAGTCTTCTTTTTGATTTACCTGTTCTTTGGATAATTGGCAATAGGCTGATGTTTCGGCAAAAGCTGGTTGAGTTTCGATAAACGGCCAAACAAGCTGGCTGATGAAGCTACTGGTTAAAACAGCAGTTACCGCACTTAAAAAGCGTCGCTGGTGTTGAAAATTCGCGATGCGAGTTGGTGCAATTTTCATGGGAGAATGGAATGGGGTTTTCTGGTTTCAATAGGGTGGCGATCGCCTTTTTGCGATCGCGCTCAACAAGCAGCTACAAATTTTCTACTTTTTTCCGTTGACCTAGTTATGGCACAAGTCGATCGCACAATGCAAATTCTATCTGGCGGCTATTTAAATTCAATAAGGGCGGGCAAGATAAGACTCGGTGATTAAACCGCTGCTATGTTATACAAACTTTCCTCTGCCTAAGTGTTAGCGCGCAGGCACGCGCCTTCGCGAACTCAAAAATAAAGGGGGTAAAAAGCCCGAATTCGATAGTGTTGGCGCGCAGGCACGCGCCTTCGCGGACTCAAAAATAAAGGGGGTAAAAAGCCCGAATTCGATCTCATATCCAGTTCAATTTTTCAGTATGTTTTCACTAAATGCTGCTGAAAAAAGCGCCTGGGTACAGTGGGCGCTAAAAGCAGTTGATATTTCTACTAAAAATTGTTAACACTCAAATATCAAGGATGAAAGATGAATTATTAAAATTTATCCTTTATCCTAAATTGTGAGATTAAGATCCTCTGTTGAGAGCAGCTTCTACCTGCTGAAATTCTGCCTCAAGACGCTTTTTCAATTTTTCAGGAACAGGACGGTTGGGATAGGAACTGTAATGTCCTGCCAAAGAGTTTAATGCCGTGCGCATTGTCGTGAAAGATGCCAGCTTGGTAAGAGCGGGATCGCGGCGGTATGCAGCAAAAAAATCGTTGATACTTGTGCGAGCAGCGGCTTGGGCGGCTGCTTTTTCCGGCGCGCCCTCTGGTAAAGTGAGCGCTGTTCTCAAGCTGTTCACTAATGCTAATGTGTCTGTGCCATAATCTCCACTCAGAGTGGCCGGAACATTGGTACAGCCCGCTATGCCGATGACAACAACTAATACCAGAGCTAACAGACGGGAAATGTAATGCTTCATAAGGTTTAGAAAAATGGAAGCGAAAGCGGTAATCAAAATTAACCTTTATCCTATCTCGAATTGAGCTAATAATGCCAATTTTTCAATTTTTTTGTATCTTTACCATGAAACAGAAATTTTGTCAATCTAAAATCTAAAATCTAAAATCTAAAATCGATTGATTTGTCCAGCAACGACGGAGAGAATTTGGGTTTGTCGCAGCCACTGAGTGTCAAAAGCGCCTAAATGAGTCGTAGTAATCAGAGTTTGAAATCGTTCTTGAATTGTTTCTAAAAGTTGATTTTGGCGGCTGAGATCGAGTTCTGCAAGTACGTCGTCGAGCAACAGTAAAGGTGCTTCGCCGACGACTTCTTCAATAAGCTGCAATTCGGCTAATTTTAATGCTAATACCAGAGTTCGCTGCTGGCCTTGGGAGGCGTATTGACGAGCTGGGGTACTGTTAATTGTAAATGTAATATCGTCGCGGTGGGGGCCGACTAAAGTGGTTCCTTGAAACTGTTCTGCGATCGCCCTTTTTTGAATTTTCTCTAAAAATGCTTGCCGCACTCCTTCGAGATTCTCTTTAGCGATTAATTCCGCGCCTACTTCAATATTAGCATCGTATTTCACATCTAAAACTTCTGCTGAACCGCTAATTGAACCGTGCCAATTTCGAGCTAAAGGCATCAATCGCTCCAAAATTCGATCGCGCCTGCGGATGACCCGAGCGCCCGCTGTCGCCAACTGCGCGTCCCACAAAGCTAATTCTGACCTGGGAATTGGGAATTGAGAGTTGGGAATTGGTAAGTCTTCTTTATTTTCCGGTTCGGGACTTTCGGGTGCAAGAAATTGCATTTTGTCAAAACTTTCGGAAAATTCCGCTTTCCTGATTTCTTTAGAACGTTTCAACAGAGCGTTTCTCTGGCGCAAAATTTGGTTGTACTGCTGCAAAATGTGAGCGTAAATCGGTTCTAACTGGATGACTAGACGATCGATCCAATTGCGCCTTCCTTCGGGCCCGCCGCGCACTAAGTCCAAATCCAAACAAGAAAATTGCACTACATTTAAGACGCTCAAAAAGTCTAAATGGCGGCGCAGCGGTTCACCGTTGAGCTTCAGTGTCCGACGCGCCTGAGAGCGAAGAGTTAAAGCTAAGTCGATCGGTCCGGCTTGACGTTCGAGTGTAGCATCAATTTGCCCGCTCGGCTTTGAGTCGAGTATTAAATCGCGATCGCGCCCTACTCTGTGGCTTTTTAATGTAGAAAGTAACTCTACCGCTTCTAACAAGTTAGATTTTCCTTGAGCGTTATTTCCTACTAAAATGGTTTTGGGAGCGTCAAAGGCTACCTTTTGATCGAAGTAGTTCCGAAACTGCCGTAGGTGCAGCGTTTTCAAATACATAATATTAGTAATTGGTAATTGGTAATTAGTAATACAGTCATCGTAGGGTGAACGACCGGGCGCACCTTACAGGTTGGCAACCCATCGCCTTTACGATTGCGATTTTCGCCGAGCGTTGCGCTCGCAATCACATTATAACGAAGTAATAAATGTTTAATTGTGACACAATCTCTTTAGTTTTCATAGCGATTAATTTAGCTGTGAGCCAGGGGTTGAAACCCTGGCGTATGTGCTTGAGAATAGTGCCAAATGCGAACACTCTAGCTAATAATGAAACATCGCTCAGTATTCGTCAGTCGTTAACACTATTTTCTAGATTTGTAAAAGCGCAAGAACAGTTTTTCCATTTCAATCCAGACAAACATCAGGGCGCTGAAACCGAAGCAAACCATCAATTCAAACCCCGTTAAATAATGAGTGCCGAAAAATGCTCTCAGCGGCGGAACGTAAATCAGCATCAATTGCAGAATAGTAGTCACAATTACAGCCCCCCACACAAAAACGTTAGTGAAGGGATTTAACTCGATAGTTAGCTGAGTGTTAGACCGAATTGCGATCGCGTGACCCATTTGTGCCAAACAAAGAGTTGTAAACACCATTGTTTTCCAAGCCTCGGGATCTCCAACATGGTTGGGGTTGGTGGTATATCCGTAAGCCCAGGACATCATCGCGATCGTCAAAATTGCAAAAATAATCCCGATCCGAATCATGTAAGAACCCAAACCCCGCGCAAAAATACTTTCTCGCGGACTGAAAGGAGGCCTTTTCATCACGTTCGGTTCCCCCGGTTCCACAGCCAATGCCAAAGCGGGAACGCCATCTGTTACTAAGTTCATCCACAAAATTTGCAGCGGCGTCAGCGGCACTCCCCCCAAACCCATTAAAGGTGCGGCCGCAATTGTCAAAACTTCGCCGATGTTGCTGCCCAAAATGTATTTAATAAAGCGGCGAATATTGCTATAAACCACTCGCCCTTCTTCAGCGGCGGCGACAATAGTTGCGAAGTTGTCGTCGAGGAGCACCATATCGCTAGCTTCTTTGCTGACATCGGTGCCGGTAATCCCCATCGCGATGCCGATATCGGCTTGTTTCAAGGCGGGGGCGTCGTTAACTCCGTCGCCGGTCATTGCGACAAATTTGCCCCAACTTTGCAAAGCTTGGACAATGCGCAATTTGTGTTCGGGGGAGACGCGGGCGTAAACGCTAACCTGTTCGACTTGCTGTTTGAGTTCTTCTTGGCTGAGCTTTTCTAATTCTTGACCGGTGAGAACTCGATCGCCCTCTGTTGCAATACCTAAATCGTAAGCGATGGCTTTTGCTGTCAACTGGTGGTCTCCTGTAATCATCACCACCCGAATGCCTGCATCGCGGCACTTCCTCACTGCTTCCCGCACTTCCGGGCGCGGGGCGTCCAGCATACTGACGAGTCCCAGCCAAATCATGTCTTGTTCGCTGGTTTCCTCAGAACCTTCGGGCGGTATGTTTTCCCAGAGTTTGTACGCAAACCCGAGCACTCGCAAACCGCCGCTTGCCATGTTGTTGTTTTCCACGAGGATGCGATCGCGCATTTCCTGGGTTAAAGGTTGTACTCGATCGCCGACTATAATGCCTTTGCAGCGCTCCAAAGTCAACTCTGGAGAGCCTTTGGTCAGCATCAAATAATTCGGCTGCTGTCCTTGTGCTGCGGGAAATCCCGAATTTCCAGATCGGCCCGGCACTTCGCAAATTACGCTCATCCGTTTGCGTTCGGAAGAAAAAGGAAATTCCGCCGTCCGCGGCAGCAATTGAGACTGTTTTTCCTTATAAATGCCTGCTTTCCCCGCTACACACAGCAGAGCTCCTTCTGTGGGGTCGCCTAAAATCTGCCATTCTTGCTGTTCTTGTTGCAATACTGCGTCGTTGCAAACTGCACAGGCAATTAATAAAGATTCGAGTTCTGGATATTCCTCTAAATTATTAATTTTGGCCGATGTCAGGCGATCGGTAAAATCTCCGATCGGGGCATAGCCGTCGCCTGCGACGGCGACTGTGCAGTCGCCCGTAGACACTAGCTGAACTACCATTTTATTTTGAGTCAGAGTACCTGTTTTGTCAGAACAAATGGTAGTTACCGAGCCCAAAGTTTCTACTGCAGGCAGTTTGCGAATCAGGGCGTTTCGCTTCACCATCCGCCTAGTTCCGAGTGCCAGAGTAACTGTCACGACTGCTGCGAGTCCTTCGGGAACCACAGCCACAGCCATGCTCAGAGAAACTTCTAACAAATCTTCCCACCTGCTGGTATCGAACCCGAGGCTGCCGTTTTGGAAGGTAATCATGCCGCCGATGACGACAATTGCGACTAAGGTTAGGGCACCGGAGACTAGAACCTTTCCCAACTGATCCATCCGCTGTTGCAGGGGAGTCGGTTCGTTTTCTACTGACTGAAGCATGGCGGCAATTTTGCCCAGTTCAGTTTGCATTGCGGTGTTGGTGACGATCGCCTTTGCTCGTCCCTGAACAACTTCTGTGCCCTGAAAAATCAGGTTGAGTCGATCGCCCAAGGAAGCATCTTCTGGAAGTTCTAGCTCTGCTTGCTTGGTAACTGCTAGAGCTTCTCCCGTCAAAGCAGATTCTCGGACTTGCAGATTTGATGTTTCAATCAAGCGTGCGTCTGCTGCTATTTTTACCCCAGCCTCTAACAGCATCACATCTCCGGGTACAAGTTCCTTGGCTGCTATGTCGGAAGTTTTGCCGTCCCGCAGGACTCTGACTAGGGGGGAAGCAAGGTTTTTGAGGGCTGCGAGGGCTTTTTCAGCACTTTGCTCTTGGAAAAAGCCGAGAATGCCGTTGAGTATGACGATCGCAAAAATGGCGATCGCGTCTTTGGGAAAAGTATTTGACCTGATGTCCAAAAAAGCCGAAATCACGGCCACACCCATCAGCATCAACAACATGATGTTGGTGAACTGATCGACAAAAATCGACCACGGACTGCGGCCTCCTGTTTCTTCTAGTTCGTTGGGGCCGTATTGCTGCAAGCGTTCTGACACCTGTTGGCTGCTCAAGCCAGCGTCTTTGTTGCTGCTTAGCTGCTGGAGAGTTTGGTCAATTGCTACGGTGTGCCAAGAAGAGGGAGAATTTGAAGACATAAATTACGATCGGTCATGGGGCATAAAGGTGGTTGCGGCCGGACAGCTACAGCCGATCCATCTGGCTGATTACAGTAAGAAAGTTTTAAGTTTTGAGTTCTGAATAAAAAACTGTTTAACTTGGGATTGGTTTTGGGCGGTTCGATGCCGGGGAAGCAAAAAGCTTTTAACTTCATTGCGTCTGGCTGCTCGATCGCGCCGTTTGTAGACCTACCGCTGATAGCACTTATCCACCTTACCAAAAATAATGGGTTTAAAGCCCCGTCCTTCTAGGACGGCTTTCTTTAACGGTGGTATACTTACGCTAGTTATATCAGCGTAAGTATGCTTGTTTTTGAGGCAAAACTAGAGGGATTTGCACAGCAGTACGAGCGGCTCGATGAAGCCATTCGCACTGCTCGCTTTGTCCGCAATAGCTGCCTTAGATACTGGTTGGACAACAAGGGGATTGGTAAGTACGAGTTGAGCGCCTATTGCGCTGTTCTCGCCGCATTGTTCCCTTGGGCTGGCAAACTTAACTCCCAAGCTCGACAAGCTTGTGCTGAGCGGGCTTGGAGTTCTATCGCTCGGTTTTATGACAACTGCAAAAAAAACAAGCCCGGGAAGAAAGGCTTCCCACGCTTTAAGAAGCATCAAACACATGGCTCTGTTGAATATAAAACAACGGGCTGGAAGTTGTCGTTCGATAGACGAACTATCACCTTCACTGATGGGTTTGAAGCAGGAAGCTTCAAGATGTGGGGAACTCGTGACCTGCACTTCTACCAGTTGAAGCAGATTAAACGAGTGCGTGTTGTTCGTAGAGCTGATGGGTACTACGTTCAGTTTTGCCTTGACCAAGAACGGGTAGAGAAGAGAAAGCCAACGGGTAAGACTGTTGGACTGGATGTGGGATTGACTCACTTCTACACCGATTCGGACGGTCAAACAATCGAGAACCCCCGTCATCTGAGAAAGTCCGAGAAAGCGCTCAAGCGTCTTAGTCGTAAACTTTCTCGCACGACCAAAGGGTCGAAAAACAGAGCCAAAGCGAGAAATCGCCTCAGTCGAAAGCACCTCAAGGTAAGTAGGCAGCGTAAAGATTTTGCCGTGAAGTTAGCAAGATGCGTCATCCAGTCTAACGACTTGGTTGCCTATGAGGACTTGCAGGTGCGTAACATGGTTAGAAACAGAAAGCTGTCAAAGTCTATATCTGATGCTGCATGGTCGGCTTTCCGTCAATGGTTGGAATATTTTGGCAAAGTGTTTGGTGTGGTAACGGTTGCGGTACCACCGCACTACACTTCTCAAAACTGCTCCAACTGTGGGGAAGTCATGAAGAAGTCTTTGAGTCAAAGAACACATCGCTGTCATCATTGTGGTTTTGTACTAGACCGAGACTGGAATGCGGCAATTAACATACTTGAGTTAGCACTCCGTACCGTGGGACACATGGGAACGTTAAACGCCTCTGAAGACATCGACCTCTGCATTGGTGAGGTAACTCCTCAATGTAAGCCGAGTCGTGGAAAGAGGAAGCCCAAGAAGTGATTCTTGGAATCCCCGTGCGTTCACGCCGGGGAGGATGTCAATAAGACATCTCCAAAATAGTAACATTTTGTGGTACAAGAAGATCGTAAAGCTTTTTTGAGACAGAAACATGAGCGACATCCTGAATCATA
>NZ_SRRZ01000175.1 GCF_013179805.1 Microcoleus asticus IPMA8
GTGTCAGACTAGGAGCCGGATGCAGTGAAAGCTGCACGTCCGCGTTCTGAAGGAGAGGTGTCCTGTGGTAACACAGGCATCGACTCTAATTAAATGGGAGGGGCGGGGAATAATATCCCCCCTCGACCCAACCAAAGAGGAAACTACAGTACACAACGTATTAAATTTAAGTCCCGTCACCTTACTTAATGTTTTGTTACATACTTGTGATTTTCCCCGCGGACCTACTTAGATCAGTTTGATTGTTTACTCCATGCGATCGAGAATGTCTTATGCTTTGCGTCCTAACCGCCTTGGCGGTTGCTATACTTGCTAATTAATGAATCAAGCAACGGGTGTCATTTTCTGTCTTGCCTACATTTTGGGATTGATTTCTACAGCGGTTCCTTGGGGTAGATACGGGATACTTGCTTTGGGAATAGCGGTGGCCATCGCCCTGCCAAAATTGTTGCGAAAATTTACTAAAAATTCTGTCAAAGTCACCAAGAAAAGACGCAGCAGACAAAAAGAAAATGCTCTTGAAGAACCCTTAGAGGCGAGGGAAGAATTGAGTTTGTTGGAGATGCTGCCGAGAGCGAAATGGGTGTGGGCAGTTGCGGGTTTGGTGGCATTTCTAGCTAGCGTTTATTTTGCAGTTCGATCGCCCCAACCGGCAATAGATGACATCAGTAAACTGATTCCGGCTGGCGGGAACACTCAAGAAGTCGCAGTGACAGTTCGCGGTAGAGTTGCCAGTACGCCTCGATTGACTCGATCGGGTCGATCGCAATTTTGGCTAGAAACAGATTTAGTTAGCGAAATCAACGGCGGCGAGGGAGGAGCAGTCGTAAACCGCCCAGTATCCGGCCAACTCTATGTTACAGTCCCTCTTCTGCAAGCAACGGGTTTGTACGCCGACAATACGATCGCAGTTGTGGGATCTTTGTACAAACCGCAGCCGCCGTCGAATCCGGGGGCTTTTAATTTTCAAGCATATTTAGCCAGAGAAGGAGCTTTTGCAGGCCTCAAAGGGCGTCAAATTGACTGGACGAGAGAAAATGCGATCGCGGATGTAAATCGAGTTAACGGCCAAGCGGATGCTTTCTGGGAGCCAAGCGGAATGCGGCCATCGAAAATTCAAGCGATGCGACAGCGGATCGTGCGATCGCAACTATCGCAGTTAAATGTTCCCGAAGGGCCCTTGATCGGTGCGATCGCCCTTGGCAAACAAGCAGTAGATTTACCTTACAACATCCGCGACTATTTTGTGCAGGCTGGATTGGCCCACGCGATCGCAGCTTCCGGCACTCAAGTTTCGATGGTTTTAGCCTTAGTTCTAGCTTTAACCAGGCGTTTTTCCAAACAATTACAATTTTGTTTTGGCGTTGGTGCTTTATTTTTGCTCGTGGGATTAACTGGCTTTGAACCTTCAGTATGCCGCGCCGCTTTGATGGGATTTGGAACATTATTTGCTTTGGTGCTGAGCCGCCAAGTTAAGCCGCTGGGATTGCTGTTAATCGCTGCTACTATTTTACTGCTAGTTAACCCTTTGTGGATTTGGGATTTAGGTTTTCAACTGAGTTTTTTGGCAACTTTGGGGTTAATAGTGACGACGCCGCCGCTGATGGCAAAGTTAGATTGGATGCCGCCCGCGATCGCTTCGATTATTGTGGTTCCGATCGCGGCTTCAATTTGGGTGCTACCGCTGCTACTTTACGTTTTTAGTGTGGTATCACCTTACAGTATTTTAGTCAATATTATTGCGGCTCCTTTGCTGTGGATTTTGAGTATTGGGGGGATGGTTAGCGCTTTAGCTGGATTGATTTTTCCGCCTGCTGGCAGTGTTTTAGCGCAACTGCTGGACTATCCGGCAAAAGGGTTAATTGCGATCGCCCAATATTTCTCGCAATTGCCTGGTAATTCGGTAGCTGTCGGTCAAGTATCAGTGTTTCAGCTAATAGCGCTTTACAGTTTAATTTGCTGGGTTTGGGTCGGGGGAAGTTCGGCAACGAATTCTGTAACGGATGTAACGGATAGAAGGAGGAAGGAAGAAAAAAGACGGAAGCCGGAAGCAGTCAGAGGAAAAAACCAGGAAAAGGGGAAAGGGAAGAAGGGGAAAAGCAGAGTTATTGCGCTGCCGATTTTTTCTGCGGCTTGGATTTTACCGCTGGCCGTTGTGGCGGGAATTAGCATCATAGTTTTGCCAGCTTGGCACGTTCAAGCATCTTTATTTCAAGTTACTTTGCTGGCGACATCTGGCGATCCAGTTTTAGTAATTCAAGATAGGGGAAAAGTGGCGCTAATTAATAGCGGTGATGAAAATACCGTCAGGTTTACAGTGTTGCCTTTTTTGCAGCAGCAAGGAGTTAATTCTGTGAATTTTGCGATCGCCACTCACGGTCATTTAGGTTTGAGCGGCGGTTGGGGAAAATTACTAGAACGCTTGCCAATTAAAACATTTTATGATAACACTGCTACGAAACAAATTCACCGTGGCAACAATCAGGAATTTATGACGGCTGTGCAATCTCACCAAGGTGTTTACTTTCCTTTAGAAACTAACAGTACAGTTGATCTGGGTTCGACGCGGTTGCAGTTCGTGAATGCGGAGATTCCGGTGGTAGAATTCCTGGTGGGAAATCGAACTTGGTTGCTCGTCGGTGAAATGACACCGGAAGCGCAAAAAAAATTGGCAGCAACGGGAACCTTGAAGCCCGCTCAAGTGCTGTGGTGGTCGGGAAAAACCCTGACGGCTGAGTTATTAAGCGCGGTTGGGCCACAAGTGGCGATCGCATCTGCTAACGAAATCGACCCAGAAACCGTCGCCCAACTGCGCCAAAACAAAACCCAAATATTCTGGACAGGGCGCGACGGAGCCCTCCAGTGGACGCCAGCAGCCGGATTTAAGACCACCCTGGAATCTGAAGAAAATCAAACTTCTTTTCTGTAAAGATTTACAATGTGGCGCACTGTGCGGTAAAATACTTTTAGCTCACATCTCAAATCAATTGGAGAGGTGGCAGAGCGGTTGAATGCGGTAGACTCGAAATCTACTTTAGGGGTGACTCTAACGTGGGTTCAAATCCCACCCTCTCCGTTTTTCCTTTAAAAATCAATATTTCTGGCATCTCCATGCTTAAGATACAACCAGCAAAATAAGATAACTTGGTATATTTTATGGGAGATTTTGCCGAAGATTTGGGGAAGATTAATGATTCCCTAGATCGAGTCCAGATCAGATCCAAGGGGAAGAGGTTTTACTTGCGAGCCACTTTCCCACCTCAGCCCGGTGATGGTGATAAACCGAAACGGTATGAGATTAGCAATGGATATGCAGCGCATTCAGAGGGGCTGAGATGTGCTAAAGCTAAGGCTCTATGAAAATTGAAGCTCAGCTATTGCGTGGAATGTTTGATTGGACACCGTGGGTCAACGGCAAGCAACAACCAATGGAACACTTGCCAAATTTGCCCGCCTCGAAGTTAAATTTACTGAATTAGTCGCTGGGTGCAGATCTAAAATGCCCAGAGATTTGCCATCGGAACCCGGCATCCGCAACCAAGGTGTTGACCTAACGCCTTACCATTTGTGTGATGCCTATGCTGTTCGCGGGTCAGTTCTAGGAATTGACCCGGCGATCCTAGCTCGATGGATGGTTCACTCACTACAAGTTCACTTCGACAAATATCATCATCACATCAGTAAAAGGGATTTTGAAACCGCTTGAAAGCGAGCCAAAATTAACAATTTTATGGGCTAATAGATTTGATATTTCGCTCCCAAGTATTCACACTCTACCAATTGTATATGAAGTTGCATAGAATAAAAATACTGTTTAAAGGTGATTAGTTATGGCACGCCAACTGATTATGGCGATCGCAGAAAGTGGAGAGAGTTTGGACCAACAACTAAAAACCAGTCTCACTGCTAGCGAGAAAGAATGATTGCAAATGTTATGGTGGGCCAAAACTGGAGAAATCACGATCGCATAAAACCCTTGCCGAACCTTTGGGACGCGATGCTTCAACGGTAACGGGCGTGGCTGCAAAAATATCGTCAAGGAGGATTGTCCCAATTGTTGGTAGTCAACAGTGCAAGAGTGAAAATCGCCCCACTTTAGTCTGCTAGGCTCTCGCCGGATTGCCAGAAACATTGCATTCGCAATTTATTAAACAAAAATTCAAAGCAGAAGTGTTTCTGACACTTATGGAATTGCGCGAACGACTGGCAGCAAGTTCTACAACAAATCACCCCTAAACTGTGGCAGTTCGCTATGTTCTTACAATTTCATTTTTGAAGCTTTATTCTATGCCGCTTCATATTAATTTGGTATTAGAAACGAGCGAAGTTTATATTGTCGGGATAGATGCTCCTGCTTTTGTTAAAAATAATTCTCAACTTATGACCAACTGGCAGGCTGTGCGAAGTCAATTTGGATACTCTGGGCCATACACCCAAAATTGGTTTTGGTTGTAAATGATATCTAGCACCATTGTCAAGAACACGCTTTCCGACCTGTTCCACAACACATCAAGTTTTTCGTGCGGTGAGCCCCAGAGATTGAAAATGGTGCTAGATGTAAGATACAACTAACTATTTTCGGCAAGGACTAAAGGACACCCGGTGAAAGACAGATACACCGCAACGTTGCAAAGCTAATTTATGTTTAGCAGTTCCATATCCTTTGTTATTTGTCAAGTCATATTCAGGATACTTAACAGCCATCCGCAGGATTAATTCATCGCGCCAAACTTTCGCCACAATACTAGCAGCAGCAATCTGAATCGATCGCGCATCACCCTTGATCATCGTCTCTTGCTCGATCGACAAATTGGGAATCCTTTGATTCCCGTCAACCAAACACAAATCAGGAGTAACATTCAGCTTCAGAATTGCGCGTTTCATCGCCAACAAAGAAGCCTGCAAAATATTCAAACGATCGATCTCCCGCACCGAAGCCGCACCAATTTGACAGTCAACCGCCACAGCCCGGATTTTTACGGCTAACCGACTCCGGGCTGCGGCACTCAACTGCTTGCTGTCGCGCACCCCGCAACTTGCTAATTCATCGAGAACTTCCTCGGGCAAAATGCAGGCTGCAGCCACCACCGGCCCGAACAAAGCCCCTCGTCCGACTTCATCCACACCTGCAATTACCAGAGTGTTCGAGGGAGAGGGGGAAAGGGGAAGATGGAAAGATGGGAATAGAGTAAAAATTTCTACTTCTTCCTTCTTCCCTCGAACCTCGGACTTCTTCCTTCTTCCCTCGGACTTCATATCACTCATCCAAAACGGCTGACGAGCGACGCCTGCGCCGCCGGTTGATAGCAGGCTCCTCGGGTTCGCTGGGTTCGCTGGGTTCGCTGGGTTCGCTGGGTTCGCTGGGTTCGCTGGGTTCGATCGGCTCATGCGATTCATGCGGCTCGATCGATTCATGCAGCTCGATCGATTCATTCGACTCATTGAGTTCAAACGGCTCATAGGATTCGTCCATCACATCGCTGGTTTCCTCGATATGAGCAAAATCATCAGTTTCGTCGATCGAACTCTCGCCGTAAATTTCAGCCTCATCATCATCCGAAAATACAGGCTCAGCTACCGACATTTCTGGATAATAATCGCGTTCCTCAGCATTCTCTGCAGGCACAGCCGGTTCAAATTCAAATTCGAGCTGCTCAAAAGGCGGCTTGTTCGGGGCCGCTCCCGGGAGAGTCACGGAAACGATCGCATTCTTAGGATTTTTGACGCTGCGATCAGTAAGCACCAAAGGAGAAACCCCCATCAGCGCATAAACATCCTGCTCCTCCGGCGTCATTTCCACCGAAATCACCTCCGGAGGCTCCACCATCGGCTTCATCAACTCAGACTTAGCCGGACGCACGCGATCGAAATCCTCGCGCCTGCCAACAGTCGCCATATTCACCAACCCGAAGCCCTCCGAAGCTGCCCGGATACCGGGGGGTGCCAGATACTCAGAGCGCGTCTCCGCCACGGGCGCGCTCGAAGTATTCGGCAGCCGCAACTTGCTGCGCACCGGTTCCTCCTCCACCGGGAGGGCAAAAGGCTCTTCACCAATCCGGCGGCGGCGGCGGCGTCTCGTTCCGTTCCCCAAATCCTGATAGCTGGGATGGTTGAGCAAGTCCAAAGGCGAGGCGTTGCTGCCAGTCTCAAAATCCAAACTTTCGCTCTGAGGTTCCCAAGCAGCCCGAGCAGGTTCTGGGGGGCGTTCTTCCCGCACTGGTGCAGGAGTTGCAGCCGCCACAGGCGTCAAGCTGCGGCGTTCCAATCCTTCGGGCAAATTCAACAAAACGCGGTTCGACGTAGCAACGGTGCGATCGCTCGATTCCCGCACCGCTGCGGCGAAGTCTTCTTCCCCGGGCAGTTGCACCAGATGACCCAACCCGCTGCAAGTAGGGCAAGTGTGACCGAACAACTCATAAATATTTTGACCTTGGCGCTTGCGGGTCAGTTCTACCAGTCCCAATTCCGACAGTTGAGCGATTTGCGGCCGAGCTTTGTCAGCTTTGAGAGCTTTATTGAAATGTTCCAGCACCTGCAACTGATCGCGGCGGGATTCCATGTCAATAAAGTCAACAATAATCACCCCGGCAATATTGCGCAACCGCAGTTGTCTGGCAATTTCCGTTGCTGCTTCGCAATTTGTCCAGAGTACCGTTTCCCGAGCCGTGGCCGATCGAGTAAACGAGCCAGAGTTGACATCGATCACCGTCAGCGCCTCAGTCGGCTCGATAATCACATAACCGCCCGAAGGCAAATCAACCCTCGGTCTGAGGGCTTCTCGAATCGCAGCGTTAACGCGGAAAAATTCTAAAATCGAGGCGCGCTCTCGGTGGTGGTCGATCAAAACTCCCGCAGGAAGTTTACCGCCGTTCCAGCTCATCAACTGCTGCTTCACCCGCTTAATTCCATTTTGCGAGTCCACCACAATCCGATTCACGTCACCGCTGAACATATCTCGCAGCACCCGCTGGATAAAATCGTCATCCCGGTTGAGCAGTGCCGGTGCCCGCGAGGTACCGCCTTCGAGTTGAACGGCTTCCCACTGTTTTTGGAGGACTTCCAAATCTTCCATGATGGCTTCTTCCGTCATCCCTTCAGCTTCGGTGCGTACCAGCAGCCCCATCCCGGCCGGTTTCACTAAAATAGCCAGAGCTCTGAGGCGGTTGCGCTCGGCTTCCGACTTGATCCGCCGTGAAAGATTGACTCCCCTGCCGTAGGGCATCAGTACCAAATAGCGGCCCGGCAGGGTAATGTTACCTGTCAGCCGGGGGCCTTTGCTGCCCGTCGGTTCTTTCATCACCTGTACCACCACTTTCTGCTGGGGGGTCAGGAGTTCTGTAATTGCTCCTGCCGAGCGTTTAAGGCGCAGCGGGCCGAGGTCTGTTACGTGCATGAACCCGTTACGTTCTGGGTCGCCAATATTGACGAATGCCGCATCTATCCCGGGGAGTACATTCTCGACAATTCCCAAGTAAATGTCGCTGACTTGGTGGCTGCCTGTGGCTACCACAAGTTCTTGGATTTGATCTTCTGAAAAGACGGCAGCAATGCGATGCTGCTCTGCTATAACTATCTGCTTTGTCATTCAATTTCCTCACAAAACTGGCAGCAAGTTAGAGACACTTACGCACAAGAGTGCCTCTGACTTTGACTGTAATTAGTAGTAGCTTGAAGAGTTATGAGCTGTGAGTTGGTGCAGGGAGGAAGGAAATTTAACTGTTGACCGTTCACCGTTCACTG
Organism: Microcoleus asticus IPMA8; assembly: GCF_013179805.1. Classification (GTDB taxonomy): domain Bacteria; phylum Cyanobacteriota; class Cyanobacteriia; order Cyanobacteriales; family Microcoleaceae; genus Microcoleus; species Microcoleus asticus. Next base: position 7,741 of record NZ_SRRZ01000175.1, read on the forward strand.
TTAACTGTTACAGATAACTGTTCATTGTTAACGGTTCACTGTTACAGATAAAGTAGTTAAACCCGCCCGTACAGAGTTATGAGTTATGCTCAGCAGATAAATCTGAGAGATAGAAATAAGGAGGCTTTTATCGAGTTAGTAATATTGAGTTTTGAGTTGAGAATTGCGAAATCAATACTCAAAATCCAACACTTAGAACTCTTCCTTTGAACTCAGGGAATAAATTCAGTGACACCGTACCAATTTCTTAACACACAACTTAACACTACGAACTGATAACTCCGCTTGCGTGGTGGTTGAGGGCTGGTTTTGAGCGAAAGTAGGTAGGAGTGAAAGCGCCTAGACTTTTGTTGAATTCTTGCGCGATCGCACTCAACACACCCCTGATTGGCATTCGACTGCAACCTCCGCCCCTGCCAACCCTAAAACCTCGTCAATCGATTTTAGATTTTAGATTTTAGATTTTAGATTTACTCCACAGATGAATCTGGGAGATTGAACTTTAGTCTAAAATCTAAAATTTTTGGTTCTCCACGACTTAAGTCGGGGGCTTATCTGCGTTTTTTGACAGGGCAAAAACATCTATTGTTGAATACCCGCTCTGCGGCTTGAACCGTTAGATTTTTGAGTAAGCCGACGGCCGACAACCAGTCGATCGGTCGAAATTAATCGCTAAATTTGGTTCATACCCCGCTCCTGCGGGTTTGGCACTAGATTTAGCCTGTGAATGTACAACAAAAAGGCTTGAAGTCTTGAACAGAAGCAATTTGCACCCAGCCCGCGTTGCTGGTTGACGAGGGCGGCGAGCGACTAAAGCGCTCGAGCCGCCGTGGCTTCCATAACAAGCGATTATAGCGTGAAACGAAACATCCCGATCGACTAGAGCCGAAGGTGAAATATTCCACCACAGCTCCCCTATTTTAACCATAACCCAGTATTAGCTGACTACGCTCAACCTGCTGAAGCTGAATTTGCTGCTGGCTGACTTGTTCGAGCATGAAAACAATATGTTCTGGCTTTAGCAAGTTGCCGTCGCTGCGACAACTGCCGGTAAAGCGCAAGACGGCTCTACCTTCGGATGTACCACCAGAGGCAGAGGTGCTGGTGTCTGGTTTCTGCTCTACAAGTTCTAGTTTGTGCAGCCGATCGCGCAAATTGACATCCTGAGTCTTTCCCGACTTAGTAGTGTGCACCCGCCAAAAAGCCTCGGTTTCGGCGATCGTCTTGACCCAAGCTTCCCAGTTGGCATCAGGAGCCACGGAGACAGGAGCAGAAGTTTCACGGTATAATTCGCCATTTTCTGTCAACGAGCCCGCTACAGCGACAGTAATCACGTACTCCGCTGCTTCCAACAACTGACTGGCAGAAGGAGCCTTGAGATCGATCGACTCAACCTTGTAAATCGGAATATTTTCCGGCAGCTTTGCCGCCAACTTTTCCCGAAAACTCTCAACACCGATCGGCTCAGTTAGCTCAAAGTCGGCAATTTCCCCAGTGCTGGTAACGCCCAGAGGCAGAGCATTTGCCAGAGAAATCCGAGGGTTCGGGTGGAACCCGCCGGTAAAAGAAATCGGCAAATCAGCTCTGCGGACTACTCGATCGAGCAATCGGAGCAAATCCAAATGACCAACCAAAGCCATATCGCCCACCTTCCCGAACCAAACCCGCAAACGCTGTTTCCGCTCCGTATTCGGCACGAACTCCCCGGCAAACTCTGGAATTGGCAGCGCATCCACAACCACATTGTGTCCGAAATCTGTGCCGCAAACCCCGCAGCGCGAACAGCCTTCAAAGGAACAGTCGGGAACCGTCGCTGCTTCTAAAGCCTTTTGCAAGTCAATTTTCAGCCAGTTTTTGTCGATTCCCGTATCTAAGTGATCCCAAGGCAGGGCCCGATCGAGAGAGAGGGGGAGAGTGGGGGAGAGGGAGAGGGGGAGATCCGGAGAATTGGGAAAATCTTCCTTGATTTCTCTTCCTTCTTCCTTCTTCCTTCTTCCTTCTTCCTTCTCCCTTCTTCCTTCTTCCTTCTCCTCTTCCTTCTCAAAAAGATTCCACTCGCCGCTTTCGACTTGGCGGTATTTCCAGGTAAGGCCCGACTCGTCTATCGCCTGAGTCCAAGCTTTGTAAGCCTGATCCAAACTTTCCCACCACGCATCCATACCCGCGCCAAGTTCCCAAGCGCGACGGACTACAGCAGCCAAACGCCGATCGCCCCGTCCGACAAAATCCTCCATTGCCGAAATGCGCACATCAGTGTAATTCACTTTTACGCCCCGCATCCCCCGAAATTCTCCCTTCAGGAGTTTTTGCTTGCGGGAAAACTCAGCAGTAGAAACCGAGTGCCACTGAAAAGGAGTGTGAGGCTTAGGCGTAAAATTAGAAATTGTCAAATTAAAATTCAGTCCCCGCCGGCCATCCAGCCTGCATTCGCGGTGCAGCCAGCGGACTGTTTCGGCGATGCCCAGAACATCAAAATCTGTTTCCCCAGGCAAACCGATCATAAAATACAGCTTGATTTTATCCCAGCCGCGATCGACCGCAGTTTTGACACCCCGGAGCAATTCTTCGTTTGTCAAACCTTTGTTAACGATGTCGCGCATCCGCTGAGTACCAGCTTCCGGGGCAAAAGTCAAACCGCTTTGCCGCGTGCCGCCGAGAATGTCGGCAATATTATCGTCAAATCTGTCAACCCGCTGGCTGGGTAGAGACAGAGAAATATTTTTATCTTTCAGGCGATTTTTGATTTCCATCCCGACTGCTGGGAGTGCCAGATAGTCGGAACAACTGAGGGAAAGCAGGGAAAACTCGCTGTGCCCGGTGGCTTGCATTCCCTGTTCGATCGCCTCTACGACTTGCTGCGGTTCGACATCGCGCGCGGGGCGAGTCAGCATTCCCGGCTGACAGAAGCGACAGCCGCGGGTGCATCCCCGGCGGATTTCTACTGTCAGTCTGTCGTGTACTGTCTGGACGTAGGGAACCAGGCCGATCGAATAAGCTGGTATCGGAGTCGCGACGCGGCGCAGAATTCGTTCTGGAACTTGCGGGCGGTTGGGATGAACAGAACCGTCGGCCGCCATGTCGTAAAATTGCGGGACGTAGACGCCTGGAATTTGCGCTAAATCCAGCAGCAATGCTTCTCGGCTCAAATTATTAGTTTTGCCTTCTGCCAAAATCAAGCCAATTTCTGGCAGCAATTCTTCTCCATCTCCCAAAGCGATGAAGTCAAAAAAGTCAGCGTAGGGTTCGGGATTGGAAGTTGCTGTTTGCCCGCCAGCAAAAATCAGCGGCATTTGACCGTTTTGGTCATTTGTCGCTCTTTCTTGCCAAGTTAGGGGAATGCCGGCCAAATCCAGCATTTCCAGAATGTTTGTTGCTCCCAGTTCGTAGCTGAGGCTGAAGCCCAGAATATCAAATTCTGTGAGCGATCGCCTGGATTCTACCGCAAACAGGGGAGTTTTGGTCGATCGCAGTTTTGCTGCCAAGTCTGGTGCGGGCAAATAAGCTCGATCGCACAACTGCCTCGGCAAGGCATTCAAAATGTTGTAAAGGATGATGTGCCCCAAATTGGAAGCACCAACTTCATACACTTCTGGGTAAGTGAGCACCCAGCGCACAGACGCCCCGTCCCAATCCTTGTGGGCAGCCCCCAATTCGTTTCCCAGATAACGAGCAGGCTGATTGATTTCTGCTGAAAGTAATTCTTCGACTTTTACTGCCACGGCTCGACTCGCTAAATATCTGCGACTCTTAAGCAGCCTACCTTAAAATCTGCCAACACGCCAACGACAGTCCTCTGTCTTTTGGGGCATTTAACCGAATTTACTGGGTTTTGTTGCTTGTTTTCGCCGAGGAGGAACCTCTACCAGTGCTGGTTTGCGCAGGAGTTTTCGGCTTCAAAGCTATCCACATTGTCAAATATCTCAAAAACTCGATCGAGTTGACTGAGTTCCAGAATCATCCTAATCCCGGGGGATACCGAGCAAATACTAAACCTGCGCCCCATTCTTTTCGCCTGCTTGAGGCCCGAAACCAATGCCATCAAACCGGCACTGTCAATAAATGTTACTGCGCCCAAATCTACGAGTACCGCTACAACCCCGGGGGCTGCAATTGCTGTGATGAGTTCCCGTCCGAATTCTCCGGAGGTGGCTGCATTCAGGTGGTCTAGGGGTCGAATCACCGTAATTGGTTTATGGGCAAGAAGTGTCTGCATAATATGTCAAACCTATGGTTGCTACGTATTTTCAACTACTGCGCTGGACAGGTGTAAGCCTAAACCTACTTGATTACTCTGAGCCTAACTTACTATAAGGGAAACCGACCAGTGGTTTTCAGTATTTTTACGTAATCTTTATTTATTGACTGTTTTTTATGAAATTTTGCGTAAGATTTGCGGAGGAAAAGTAAGCTACTATACTATTTTTTATTTATGCCAGTAGGTTTAGTATTGGTAAGGAATGAAAATTTAATAACATCAGCGATGTATAATAAATAAATGAGTGAATATGAATAGGTTTATGTTGCGGTAGAGATGTCAAATAT
>NZ_SRRZ01000176.1 GCF_013179805.1 Microcoleus asticus IPMA8
AATCTGCCCATTGCAAATCATCTAAGAACATCACCAATGGATGTTCAGCACTGGTAAAGACTTGGGTGAATTTTTGAAACAATAAATTAAAGCGATTTTGGGCGGCTGTTCCTGATAATTCTGGTGCGGGTGATTGCTGACCGATAATTGTTTCTAGTTCGGGAATGACTTCAATAATGACTTGTCCATTTTCTCCCACCGCTTCTAATATTTGGCTTTTCCATTGCTCTAGTTGGAGATCGCTTTCGGTTAACAATTGTCCGATCAAATCTCGAAATGCTTGCACAAAAGCAGAGAAGGGAATATTTCGTTGAAATTGGTCGTATTTGCCTTTAATGAAATAACCGCGCTGGCGAACAATTGGTTTATGCACTTCATTGACAACGGCTGTTTTTCCAATCCCCGAAAAACCAGCGACTAGCATCATTTCTGTGGCTCCTTGACTGACTCGCTCAAAGGCTTGGAGTAGAGTTGATACCTCGGCTTCTCGTCCATAGAGTTTGTCGGGGATGAGGAAGCGATCGCATACATCCCTCTGTGCAATCTCAAAGCTCTCAATCGAACCCGTAACTTGTAACTGAGTTAAACAATTTTCTAAATCATATTTCAGTCCCAAAGCACTTTGATATCTGGATTCGGCATTCTTTGCCATCAATTTGTTGACAATATCTGAGAGTACATCCGGAATTTGTGGGTTAATTTCCTGTACTAAGGGTGCTGCTTTGGCAATATGACCATGTACTAACTCCATCAGGTCATGTGATTGAAAAGGTAATTTCCCTGTCAGTAATTCGTAGAAGGTGACACCTAAAGAATAAAAGTCAGTCCGATAGTCAATCCCCCGATTCATCCGTCCAGTTTGTTCGGGAGAAATATAACTTAATGTCCCTTCCAGCCCATTGGGATTGATGAGGGTTTGGGTTTCTCGCGGTAGCAAAGAGGCAATACTGAAGTCAATTAATTTGACTTGTTTCGTTTCAGGATTAATTAAAATATTGGCAGGTTTGATGTCTTTATGAATGATGCGCTCGTGATAGAGTAGATATAAGGTGTTGCACAGTGCGATCGCGATTGTTAAAAACTCCTGTACTGATTGTAGATTTCCCTTCATTGCCCATTCTTTCAGAGAAATCCCCCCAAAGTCTTCCATGACTAAGGCATAGCCATTTTGATAGGGCTCCAGGCTATAGGTTTGGACGATGAGGGGTGAGTCAAGATTTTTGGCAATGGTATATTGATTGCGAAACTGTACCAACTCGCTAAAGGTGGGATAGTCATTTTTCAGCAGTTTGATGACGACAGGTAATTGGTCTGATGTACGGACTGCGCGATATACTAGGGTGCGACTTCCTGAATAAAGTCTTTCGATAATTTGATAGTTGATAATTTGAACATTTGTATGAGTGTCGCTATTTTTCTCAAAGTTATTCATGGCTATTGTTGTTTGATAATTTATGAGCTAGTGCTTGCTTAAATGAGCCTGAAGAATAGAGAGTCTTAACTTTTTTGTTAGGTGTGAGCGGGTAAGGTGACGATAAATTCAGTTTCTGTTCCCATTATAGAGTTGACGTTCAGGGAACCGCTATGTTTTTCGACGACGATTTGACGCGCGATCGCCAGTCCCAAACCCGTGCCTTTCCCGACAGCTTTTGTCGTAAATAAATGGTCAAATATTTTTTGTTTGACTGATTCATCCATCCCCCGACCATTATCAGTAATACTAATTTTTACGCCGTTATCTACTAAGGAGGTTTGAATGGTAATGCGGTTGGGATTAGCCTTGATTTCTGCAAAACTTCGACCAGTATTTGATTCTTCCAGTGCATCGATCGCATTGGCAAAAATGTTCATAAACACCTGGTTAAGCTGTCCGGGGAAGCATTCGATCTCGGGAATATTGCCGTAGTCTTTCACTACTTCAATGGCGGGTCGCTCATCGTTGGCTTTCAATCGATATTTGAGAATTAAGATCGTGCTGTCGATGCCAGAGTGAATGTTAAAAGGAACTTTGTAATCTTTGTCAGCTCGGGAAAACGTGCAGAGCGTCGTGCTGATATCTTTGATGCGATCGCATCCCAGTTGCATCGAGTCAATCATTTTGGGCAAATCTTCGATAATATAGTCTAAATCGATATCTTCGGCATGGTCTGCAATCTCTATTTCCGGGGCGCGATCGCCATAGAGATGGATATGCTCCACTAAGTCTTGAACTGTGCGTTTGGCTTCATTCAAATTGCCCCAAATAAAGCCGACGGGGTTATTAATTTCATGGGCAACGCCAGCAACTAAGTTTCCCAATGCCGACATTTTCTCACTTTGGACGATTTGTAATTGGGCTTGTTGTAAAGATTGTAGAGCTTGTTGGAGTTCTTGAGATTTTTGCAAGATGACTGACTCAGCTTGTTTGCGATCGCTGATGTCTCTCATAATCGTAGAAAAATACTGTAACTCCCCATTACTCGATTTGTGGGCAAGCACAACTTGAGAAACGGGAATTTCCCCTCCATGTCCATCAAAAACTGCCGTCTCACCCATCCAAATTCCAGAGCGGATAGCTTCGGGTAATCCCTGATTTCCAATTATCTCTAGCGCCCACTGCGGGTGATATTTAGAGATTTCAGTACCCTTTGCTACTGCCTCATGTTCTAAACCTAAAAGATTCCGCCAGGCCCGGTTGAGATAAAGATTTCTACCAGTTGGATCGGCAGTGCCAATCAAGTCAGATGTACTTTCCAGAATTGCCAACAGGCGGGTTTGTTCAGCTTCAATGTGTTTGCGATCGCTAATATCCATCACCACCCCATCCCATAGGATCGATCCATCAGCTAGCCGCTCTGGTCTAGCAGCAGATTGAATCCATTTCACGGTTCCAGAAGGTAGAATAATACGCCATTCTTGCTCAAATGGTGTCAGATTTTGGGCAGAGTAAGCGATTGCTTTTCCAATCGCTGGGTTATCGTCAGGATGATGCAGAGCGTAAAGACTAAACTTTCCTGTCATCACCAATTCTGGCTCTACCTCATACAAGTCCAAACAACCAGAACTAACGTAGGGTGTTGAAATTGAACCATCTGGCCCCAGACGAAATTGGTACACCATCCCCGGGATATTATTCGCCAAATTTTGGAAGCGGGTTTCAGTAGCCTGCAATTTTGCTAAAGATTGTGTTAACTCTTGTGCATAGTTCTGGGAATTTCGATAAAGTCGGGCATTTTCCAAAGAAATAGCCGCTTGAGCGCACAATAAATTTAGTAGTTCGACGCGATCGCCTGTAAATGCCCCCCTTATTAAAGTATTTTCTAGATATAAAATGCCTATCAACTTGCCTTGATGTAAAATCGGGCTGCACAAGATACTATGAGGCTGCTGACGAATGATATACGGGTCATTGGCTAAAGTCGGATCGGCCGTCGCATCCAGCAGCACAACAGTTTGCCTTTCATGCTTCACTTTATAAATTAGCTTCAGGGGAATATCCTGAGTGTCCTCAATGGGATGGCCCTGCAACACGACTGGCTCCGTCCCCACGATAATTGACCCTTCGATCAGCAGGCGTTCGTCTCGCAAGAGCATTAACACGCATCGATCGGCCCCCGCATTTTCGATGACAATAGAAAGCAACGATGAAAGCAGTTTGGACAATTCGATTTCGCCTGAGATAGTTTGGGAAGCTTTGAGAATGGCAGCTAAATCTAGAGCAGTAGAGACACTGCTACTGCTGGAAGTGGGAGAACAGGTGGAGGTGACACTTCCCAATGTGAAGAGAGTTTCGTGAGGGGAGAGGGGAGAACGGGTTTGCTGGAGGATGGGAGCCAGTAGTTGGGGATAGCATTTTTCTAAGTCGGCGACTTTAGCTTTTGCTCCCCAACGAATGTAGCAGTAGTAGGCTTCTTGCATATAGATTTGGGCAATTTTTTCTTTACCCCAGTTGAGATAAAATTTCGCGGCTAGTTCATTGGCAAGGGCTTCCTCCTGGAGATATTCGTTGGCTTTGGCTCCAGCAATTGCCTTGTCGTATAACTCAATTGCTTCTGCTTTTTCTCCTAAAACTCGGCATTTTTCTGCCTCGATTAAGTCAACTTTATGTTGGTGATTCATGGGGGCATGATGCGCCCATTGAGTAATATTCGTTTGATGAATTTCCATCAGTGCCAGAGTGTTTGCTTGCTCAATTTCTGACTCCATAGAGCATAGTGCCAGGTAGGTTAACCCGGCATAGAAATGAAAAACAGGAATTTGAATCATTCCTGTTGCTGCCATCAAATAGCGGTTAGCTTGGGTAAGGTAGTCTAGGGCATTGGTGTAGTTGCCAAAAATATAGGCAAGCATCAGTTTATAGATATAAACAACAGCAAGGACAGTGAGTTCGTTATTTTGATACTGCTTGGGAAACATCACCGTTTCATCGTATGCAGTACCGATTAATAAATCCGGTTGCTTGACAATTTCTGTCAAGTTCTGTACCGTCTGTTGTGTTGCCTTTAGGTAAGCCAGAGGAGAATCTTGCTTCAGAGTTGCTAAGACAACACAGTAATTTTCTATTTCTAGTGCCCAATCGTCCAGAGCCACTCCACCGAATAGATGATCGTAAAAACAAATAGCGATACTGTAGCCAGCATTGAGGAAATCACCTGTTTCCATCCCCGCTAGATAGCTATCTTTGAGCGTTAGTATTGCTGACCTTAGTGTTTCTTGACGATGCTGGAGAAAAGCGCCAAAAAAAAGTAAAGCTGAGGACTTAAATTCCCGTACATTCAACTCATTGACTAAGCTCAGTGCTAGTCGCCCAAAGTCATAACCTGTTTTTACTTCTCCTAAAAAAGAAGACAACACCATGCCGTAACCTACATATCCGATTGTTGATGCAGGCGCATTTCCAAATTGGAGAGATAGACTCACCATTGTGGAGCAATACAGAGGTAGCAAGGCAGGACACCCTGCAAAAATCGCTGGAAACAACATGGCTAATAGTTGCATCGCTGCAATTGTCTCTGAGTCGCTCATCGCAGGGAGGTTAATCAGTTCTGAAATCTGTTTGCCCTGAAGGCGATCGCCAAGGGTTTGTAGTGCTTTGCCTGTCAAGGCTTCATCAGGTTCAGATGAGAACTCAACCCCCAATTCTACCAGCGCATTTTTGCCGACAGATATTGCTTCTAACATCTGACTCTGGGCTGTCAGTGCGCTGATTTGGATCTGATAAATTTTCACTCGATCTAGTATGCTTTGAGCCGATCGCAACACCAGTGCTGCCATCTGTTGCATTTCTTCAAAATCACCATTCAAATAAGCAACCTCAGCCGATGCAACATACAGATTCAAAGTTAATTCATACTGATGTTGCCAGCAGTTAGCTGTCAGTAACTCAATTCCTGTTTGTAAATAAACTCTTGCTGCGGCGTAAGCTGTGGAATTTCTCGCCTTCACTCCCGCTTGTAAATTTAGTTGAGCTAATGCTTGGCGATCGCTAGGTTGAGTTATTAACTCAATTCCTAAATTCAAATGACCGACAATATCAAATAGCTTTTCCTCTTTCTCCATTTCGGATAAGCTTTGTTGGAGTAATTGTCCGATTTTGAGATGAGTTGCTTGTTTTTGGTCTGAGGGAATCAGAGAATAGCTTGCTTGTTGTACTCGGTCATGTAAAAATTTGTAGGCAACAGTTTCTTGATTTGCTTGAGAAACTGCTTGAGTTTTTTCCCCAACATAGAATTTATAAATATCACTAATCGGTAAAACTAGCCATTCTTGTAAGGCTTTCCATAAACTTGCAGCCGTTTCTACCTCTGAGTGTTCCCAAACAATTCCTAAAGTTGTCAGATCGAATTGATTGCCAATACAAGCTGCTAATTTTAACACTTCCTGAGTTTCGGCTGGCAATTTTTGCAATTGTAATGCCATAAACTCCACCACATCCGAGGTCAGTGCTTGCCGACGTACCTGAGCAATATCGCATTGCCAAGCACCCAACTCAAAATCAAATTGAATGAATCCATCTTGATACAATGCTTTGAGAAACTGTGTCGCAAAAAAAGGATTTCCTTGAGTTTTCTTAAAAACTAATTGAGTCAGGGGCAATGCTAACTTTTCGGAACATTTTAACGTATCAGCTACTAATTGATTGACCTGTAATTGACTCAAGGGTGTTAAGGTAATCGTATTAATTGTGAAGAGTGTTTTTTGCATCTCACCCAAGGTCAACATTAAGGGATGTCCCGGATTAACTTCGTTATCGCGATAGGCTCCAATAATAAAAAGATGACTTGTATCAGCCATTAATATCTGCATTAAGTTTAGAGATGCCGAATCTGCCCATTGCAAGTCATCTAAAAATATGACTAAGGGATGTTTAGCACTGGCAAAAACTTTGGTAAATTTTTGAAATAATAAATTAAATCTATTTTGGGCTGCTGTTCCTGATAATTCTGGAGTCGGTGGTTGTTGACCGATGATTCTTGATAATTCGGGGATGACTTCAATAATTACCTGTCCATTTTCTCCAACTGCTGATAATATCTTATTTTTCCATTCTTGGATTTGAGCCTCGCTTTCGGTTAACAATTGCCCCATTAAATCCCGGAATGATTGCACAAATGCACTCAAAGGAATGTTGCGCTGAAATTGATCGTATTTGCCTTTAATGAAATAACCGCGTTGGCGAACAATTGGTTTATGCACTTCGTTGACAACTGCTGTTTTTCCAATCCCCGAAAAACCAGCGACTAGCATCATTTCTGTTGCTTCTTGACTGACTCGCTCAAAGGCTTGGAGTAGGGCTTTTACTTCGGTTTCTCGTCCATATAGTTTGTCGGGGATGAGAAAGCGATCGCATACATCCCTCTGTGCAATTTCAAAGCTCTCAATCCTACCAGTTTCTTGTAGTCGATCTAAACACTTTTCTAAATCATATTTCAGTCCCAAAGCACTTTGATATCTGTCTTCGGCATTCTTTGCCATCAATTTGTTGACAATATCTGAGAGTACAGACGGAATTTGTGGGTTAATTTCCTGTACTAAGGGTGCTGCTTTGGCAATATGACCATGTACTAACTCCATCAGGTCATGTGATTGAAAAGGTAATTTCCCTGTCAGTAATTCGTAGAAAGTTACGCCTAGAGAATAAAAATCAGTCCGATAGTCAATCCCCCGATTCATTCTGCCAGTTTGTTCTGGAGAAATGTAAGCTAGTGTCCCTTCTAACACATTAGGATTGATGAGTGTTTGTGTTTCTCTTGGTAATAGAGATGCGATACTAAAGTCAATTAATTTGACTTGTTTGGTTGCGGGATTTATTAAAATATTGCTGGGTTTGATGTCTTTGTGAATGATGCGCGATCGATACAATATATCTAAGGTATTGCACAGGGCAATCGCGATTGACAAAAACTCTCTCAAAGAGAGTAAATTTTTCCTTTTCACTCCCCATTCTTGAAGAGAAATTCCCCCAAAGTCTTCCATTACTAACGCATAACCATTGTGATAGGGTGACAGGCTATAAGTTTGGACAATTAGGGGTGAGTTGAGATTTTTGGCAATAGTATATTGATTGCGAAACTGTACCAATTCGCTAAAGGTGGGATAGTCATTTTTGAGCAGTTTGATGACGACAGGTAATTGGTCTGATGTACGGACTGCCCGATAAACTAAGGTGCGACTTCCTGAATAAACTCTTTCGATAATTTGATAGTCGATGATTTGAATATTTGTCTGAATGTCGCTAGTTTTCTCGGAGTTATTCATGGTGATTGTTATTTGATGATTGATGAGTGAGTGGTTGCTTAAATGAGCCTGAATGCTAGGTTGAATTAACTTGTTTTTTGGGCTTTAGTTGGCAAGGTAATGATAAACTCTGCTCCTTTTCCCAGTAGAGAAGCACAGTTCAATTTTCCACCGTGAGTTTCTTCCACAATTTGACGCGCGATCGCTAATCCCAAACCCGTTCCTTGACCCACACTCTTAGTCGTAAATAAATTATCAAAAACTTGCTCCCGCACCGCTTCACTCATGCCAATACCATTGTCTTTAATCCGAATTATCACCTGTTTTTTATCGCCCGATAATTCTGTATTGACGATAATTTGATTGGGATTGGCTTTAATCTCTGCATAAGTACGCCCAATATTGAAGTCATCCAAAGCATCGATCGCATTCCCCAAAATATTCATGAATACCTGATTTAATTGTCCAGCATAGCATTCGATTTTTGGTAGCTCGCTATAATCCTTAATTACTTTGATTTCGGGGCGAGTGTCGTTGGCTTTCAGACGATGCTTGAGGATCATAATCGTGCTATCAATGCCCTCGTGGATATTGCAGGCAACCGGGCGATCGCTATCCGCACGCGAGAATGTCCGCAGACTCACGCTAATGTCTTGAATCCGCTTCACACCTTCTCGCATCGACTCAACTAACCGAGGTAAGTCTTCCCGGATGTAGTCCAGCTCAATGGTTTCGATTTCCTCTTGAATCTCTGGCTCTAGTTGAGGATATTTTTGTTGCACTAGATCGAGCAATCCAAACAAATCGTTAATGTAATCTAAGGCAGGGGTAATATTGCCAGTTAGGAAGCCGACGGGGTTATTAATTTCGTGAGCAACCCCTGCAACTAAGTTTCCCAATGCCGACATTTTTTCGCTTTGAATCATTTGCAATTGGGTTTGCTGCAAGTTTTGTAAGGCTTGCTCTAATTCTTGAGATTTTTGAATGATGGCGGCTTCGGCACGTTTGCGATCGCTAATATCTAACACCAATCCATCCCAAATCAAAGTTCCATCCGCCTGTTGTTCGATGCGAGTTTCGATGTGAATCCACTTGAGAATTCCCGATGGTGTCACAATTCGCCCTGACCAATCCAAAGCAGTTAGGGTTTGTATCGAGTCAGTAACGGACTGTTGGTAACTAGCAGCATCCTCTGAATGGACCGATTCTATAAGAAACTGCATATTAGCGATCGCTTGCTCTGGCGTAAATTCAAACAAGTCGTAACACTCGGCACTGACGTAGGTGATATATCTGACCCCATCGGCAGTCGAGCGGGCTTGATAAACAACGCCAGGAACGCGATCTACAAGTTTCTCAAAGCGAGAGTTACTCGCACTCAAGTTTTCGAGCGAGTGCTCTAGCTGTTGGGAATAGGTTTGTGACTGTTTATAAAGTCGGGCATTTTCTAGGGAAATGGCCGCTTGAGCGCAGAGTAAATTGAGCAGTTCGATGCGATCGCTTGTAAATGCCCCCCTCGCTAAATTATTTTCTAGATATAAAATGCCCATCAACTTGCCCTGATGCAAAATCGGGCTGCACAAGATACTATACGGCTGCTGACGAATCATATACGGGTCATTGGCTAAGGTCGGATCGGCCGTCGCATCAAGTAGCACAGCGGTCTGCCTGTTGTGCTTGACTTTGTAAATCAGCTTCAGGGGAATATCCTGAGAGTCCTCAATGGGAAGGCGCTGCAACACGACTGGCTCCGCACCCTCGATAATTGACCCTTCGATCAACAGGCGATTGTCTCGCAAGAGCATGAAGACGCATTTATCAGCCCCCGCATTTTCGATGACAATATGCAGCAATGCCGAGAGTAGTTTTTCAAATTCGATTTCACCTGAGATAGTTTGGGAAGCTTTGAGAATAGCGGCTAAATCTAAAGCTACAGAGACACTGCTACTGCTGGAACTGTGAGAACTGGTGGAGCTACTCCCCAATGAGAAGATAGTTTCGTGAGGGGAGAAGGGAGAACGGGTTTGCTGGAGGATGGGGGCGAGAAGTTGCCGATAGCATCGCTCCAAGTCGGCGACTTTGGCTTTAGCGCCCCAACGAGCATAACCATAGTAGGCATTCGTCATGTATTCCTGGGCAATGCGTACTTTACCCCAGTCGAGGTAAAATTTGGCGGCGAGTTCATTGGCCAGTGCTTCTTCTTGGATGTATTCGTTGGCTTTGGCTCCTGAAATGGCGCGATCGTAATGTTCAATTGCTTCGGCTTTATTGCCTAAAACCCGATACTTTTCTGCCTCAACTAAATACCATTTATGCTGATAATTCATGGGAGCATTCTGCGCCCACTGTTGCAAAATAGTTTGATGGGTTTCCACCAAGGCGAGAAATTCGGCTTGCTCCTGCTCAGACTGCGTGGGGAAGAGTGCCAAATGCGTCAGAGCTGTATAGAAATGGAAAATGGGAATAAAAATCAAGCCTGATATTGCCATTAAATGCTGTTTGACTTGAGCGCTATGGTCTAGGGCAGCCGTGTAATTGCCAAAAAAGTAGGCCAGGAAAAATTTGTAGAAGTAAGCAAGAGCGATCGTACTAAGATCGTTGTCCTGATGGTGCTTAGGAATCATCACCCTTTCATCGTAGGCATCACCAATTAAGCAATCCGACAGAATATGAGTTTCCCTCAAGTTCTGTATCGCCTGCTGTTTCATATCCAAATAAGTCTTTGCAGAATATTGCTTTACCTCTGCCAGAACGCCCCTGTAAACTGCAATCTCAGGTTCCCAAGTGTCTAGTTCTACCCCACCAAAAAATTTGGCATTTAAGTAAATGCCGATGTTATAGCCAGCGTTGAAAAAATCGCCAGTTTCTATACCAGTCGCATAGCCATCTTTACCCGTCAGCATCGTTGCCCTCACAGCTTCCTGACGATGTTGGATAAAAGACCCAAATATAACTAGAACCTTGCTCTTGAATTCCCGCACATTAAATCGGTCAATCAAATTCAGTGCCAATCGCCCAAAGCTATAGCCTGTTTCCACTTCTTCCAAAAAACCACACAGTGCCAGACCATAAATCACATACCCCACTGTTGATGCAGGCGAATTCCCAAACTGGAGGGATAAACTCACCATCGTCGCGCTCAGTATAGGCAGTAATCCCGGCATTCCCTGGATAATAGGTGCAAATAACATTCCTAACATTTGCATGGCGGCCTGAGTCTGAGGATGGCTCACGATCGGGAGATCGATTAGTTCTTCAATCCGTCTATTGCTTAGTTGGCCTGCAAGAGTCTGTAGCACTTGGCTAATTTTGGCTTCATCAGGTGCAGTAGGGAATTCAACTCCCAATTGCCCCAAGGCATCTCTGGCCACTGCAATAGCTTCTAACATCTGACTCTGGGCTGTCAGTGCCATGATTTGAATTTCGTAAATTTTAACTTTGTCTAAAATTGTTTGAGCTTCTTCTAACACCAGTGCAGCCATCTGTTCCATGCTGTCAAGATCGGCATTCAAATAAGCGGCTTCGGTAGCAGCAACATAAAGCTTCAGAGTCAATTTATACTGACTTTGCCAACAGTTAGCTGTCAGTAACTCAATCCCTGTTTGCAGATAGACTCTTGCCGCAGTGTATGCTGTAGAATTTCTGGCTTTCTGTCCCGCTTTTAAGTTAAGTTGAGCTAAGGCTTCTCGTTGTTGCGGTTGAGTAATTAACTCACTTCCTAAATTCAAATGCCCGACCAGATCGAACAGTTTTTCTTCTTGCTCTAGCTCGGAGAACTTGTGTTGAAGTAATTGTCCAATTTTGAGATGAGTTGCTGTTTTTTGTTCATCGGGAATCAGGGAATAAGCTGCTTGTTGTACTCGGTCATGTAAAAATCTATACTTAGCTATTTGTTTAGTAGTATTTTCATTCGACACTACCAATCTCTCATCTTCTTCTCCCTGATAAAACTTATAAACATCGCTGAGTGGCAATATCAACCCTTCTTGTAATGCTTTCCATAAATCCGCCGAGGTTTCAGTTTCTGATTTTTCTGAAACAATTGCCAAAGTTGCTAAATCAAACTGATTGCCAATACAAGCTGCTAACTGCAATATCTGTTGAGTTGATGGCGGTAGTTTTCGCAATTGAAAACCCATAAATGCCACAACGTCATCTGTAACTGCTTGCTGGTTCACTTGTGCAATGTCACATTGCCACCCTCTTGTAGCCCCCCCTTGGTAAGGGGGGGTTGGGGGCGTGAATTGAATCAGTCGATCTTGATGTAATGCTTTGAGAAACTGGGTAGCGAAAAACGGATTTCCTTGAGTTTTTTGAGAGATTAATTGAG
>NZ_SRRZ01000177.1 GCF_013179805.1 Microcoleus asticus IPMA8
CCTCTACGGAGTTCATTTTCTCCCAGACAGCCGATCGACATTGCTATCCCTTGGCGATCGCCCAATTCTGTTCTCAATGCCAAAGATTGGCGGTAGAGTTTCTCAGCTTCATCCCAATTGCCGCGATTTCGCTCGATATCTCCCAACACTCCCCAAGAATATGCCATGCCCGAGCGATCGCCCAATTCTGTTCTCAATGCCAAAGATTGTCGGTAGAGTTTCTCAGCTTCATCCCAATTGCCGCGATTTTCCTCGATATTTCCTAACAATCCCCAAGAAGATGCCATGCCCGATCGATCGCCCAATTCTGTTTCAACTTCCAAAGATTGGCGGTAGAGTTTCTCTGCTTCATCCCAATTACCGCGATTTCGCTCGATATCTCCCAACATCCCTAATGAATTAGCAATGCTGCTCTGATTATTTTCTTTTTCTGCGATGGCTAGCGCATCTTTAAAATATTTTTCTGCTAAATCCCAATTCCCAAAATTCCGATGAATTTCACCTAATTTTAGCAAGCAATAAGAGCGTCGTTCGCCTGCAATATAAGGTAATATTTGTTCGTACAATTCTTTTGATAAATTCCAGTATCCCCACCTTGTTAAGTATGTATCTGGGATTAAGTAGTAAGCTTCGCGGTAGTTGCTCAACCTAAAGGCAAAATGTTGAGCTTCTAGAACAGCTTGTAAATCTGCTAAGCTTTGAGGATTGTCCACATTTTTACCAGTGCAGTAAAACTTATAAACACTTTCCAGCAGTTGTGGCAATTCCTGTTGATATTTCCCTTGCAAAAACTCTTCAATCACCCGGTGCAAATCGTAAAAATCCTCACATTTATCCTCGTCATAGCGACTCTGCACCAAACTAGCACCCACTAATCGCTCTAAAATTGCTGCTGTCTCGCTAATTTCTGCCTCTGTAAATTCCGTAGGTTCCTCTAATTCTGCTGCTAATTCCAAGCGGGGATCTTGTCCAACATCCTCCGCATACAGCCGCAAAAAAGTTAAACCCTTCACATCTATCGGCACTCGCAAAACACACATCCGACGCAGCAAATCTCTTGCCGCTTCACTTTGCCTTGCCAGTTGTTCTTGCAACATCGGTTCCACCTTCTTCGTTACCAATTCAGGATGCTTCCGCAAATATCCAGGTCTTCCCTTGCCAAGAGACACCAATTGAGTTAACAAAAAAACATGACCTCCAACCCGCTGAGATATCCACTGCAAATCAGCTAATTTATCAGTCAACTGTCGCTGCAAAATCTCCACAGTGGCCGCCATATCCACACCTTGCAACGGTTCGATATGCACCAATTCCGCATCCGGCGCTAACCCCGGATAGCGGGTATCTGTCAAATCTCTAGGCACTTCCCGGCTGGTTAAAATCGTTTGCGATTGGTGCTGCTGATAAACCAAAGCATTCAGTAACTTACCCCAATCCGGTGAAATTGCTCGATGTACCTGCGGCGAATCCAAACAGTCAGGATTTTCCGCCTCAACAGCCGGATGCAAAATAGGTTCTAGGTTATCCAGTACCAAAAGACAGCGAGTTTGTTGCAAACCAACCATAATTTTTGCAATCTTTTCCTCTGGCTTTTTCAACTCTGCTGCGTCCTGAATCCCCAAACCTTCATTTAACAGAAACCCAGCCACATCATCAAAACTGGTTCCCTCCAGTGCCTTGAAATACATCACGCACTCATAACCGCCAGCCAGCAAACTTTTCCCTGCTTGAGAAACCGACTGTTGCCAATTAACCCCCAATCCTTCTACAAGTTTAATCGCCAAACTCGTTTTGCCCATACCGCCTTGCCCGATAATCGCCAATACCTTCGGCGGCGAAGTTCCATCCGGCAGAATTTGGACTAATTTTGCCGTTAAATTTGCCACCAATGTATCGCGCCCTTTCCACACAGGCACCGACTCAGGCATCTGAGAAAAAGCCACCCTAATTACTTTGTCGGGAGGGAAATCTGTCGCAGCATTACTCTCGGTTTTGCCCTCACTATTTTGCCGGCTATTTATCTGAATACTGATATCGGGTGCACCGCCCCACACTTTTGCCAACTCTTCTAAATTCTTTGCTTTGTCCTCTTTACTCCACAGCTTCAGAGTAAAATTCTTATTTGGATTGCCCCGCCTTGCCGACTCCGGGATGTGATTCTTCAGAATTTTCAGCTTTTTTTCGAGTACATCATTAAGTACCTCACCGATATACTTTTTAACTTGATCGTCAGATGTTGTCTTATTTGGTTTGAAGCTGCCTCTATCTTTCAGCAAGTGGCGCAGGGCTTCCAGCTTCGCCGTGACGTGCAAGTCGGTAGTCTCACCTATCCATTCGGCGTGGAGATTAGAGATGCGATTTGTATTGTTTAACGCATAATCTAGCAGCGCCTCCACCAAATCCTTGACTCGCTGCCAAGACTTCTCGCCTTCTCCCTGATTGGGCATAGCTTTTAAAAGTAAGTTGCTAAAAAAAGTTTCGGGAAAGTTTCGGGATTCCCGATACCGAATGACCGTCCCGAATATCCCTAATGCCGATTGTAGCACAGTTGCAGCCATTCTTTGACTTCGGGTATCCCGAAATTCCACACTCAATTTAGTTGAGTTGGAAATGGTTTATGAAGTTATCAAAACAGCATCAATGGATGATTGGAGAGGCGATTGTCGGTACTGTAGTCGGTGCTCTCAATTCTTCTGCGGGGCTAGTGCTGACTTTCGGTTTAGTGGGTTTCCACCTCTATTTTGACAAAAATACAGAGGAAGAGTCGCGCTGCCCTCTGGAACGAGTTTTCAAAAGCGAGGAAGTTTTGAAACTCCATTCTTGTCAGGATTGTCCTTTTTTGAAAGCGGCGGTTGACGTAGAAAAAGTTGAAGAAGAGAGTGAGTAAACTGTGGTGCATCTAATGTGGAACAGCCCGGAAAGCCTGTTCGGGCGGGACACCCCACAAGAAAATTTATTATTTGTGGAACAAGCCGGAAAGCCTGTTTCTAAACCACAAGAAAATTCATTATTTGTGGAACAAGCCCGAAATCCTGTTGCTTATTGGCGGGCGAGACACCCCACAAGAAAATTCACTCAGGATGTTAACTCGAAAGTGCGATCGCTCTTTTAATTAGTATAAGTTAAAAAGGACGATCGACCGATCGTGAATTGAACTTTAAAAACAAACTTTTAGTGTAGTAAACTCACTACTAAAAATCCGATTAGCATATTATAATAACATGAAACGGGTGTTATAACTTCTGAGCGAAACAGCGATCGCCTCTGCCTCTTTTGCTAGTTACGTTGCGCCCAGCTACTTGCTGCGATTAGAAAATGTCTATAATATCTTTTAGCATCTTCTCGCTAACAAGCCATTTATGGAACCTTTAGCAAAAGAAAGTTGTGCCGCCTGCCGCCCAAACTCTCCCCGCGTCACAGCTTACGAAATTGTCAACCTCAAATCTCAAATTCCCGACTGGGATTTTATCGAAAAAAATGGCATTCCCCAATTAGAACGCACGTACAAATTCCCGGATTTCAAAAGTGCGATCGCCTTTACAAACAGCGTCGGCGAAGCAGCAGAAACGGAAGGACATCACCCCGCACTGTTAACCGAGTGGGGGAAAGTTACCGTTACTTGGTGGACTCACGCGATTTCTGGACTGCATCGCAATGACTTTATTATGGCGGCGAAAACCGATGCGATCGCCAATCAATTCCCAACATAAAATCCGACTTATAGCCCGATAATAGTTTAAGAACTCACAGCTCCGGGTACCAGCGGTAAATGCCGTTGACTCCCATTCAACAACTCCAGATTCAGTCGGTAGCCGACATTCCGTACAGTTTGAATCAGGCTCGGCTGTCGCGGGTCGATTTCGATTTTTTTACGCAGAGAGAGTACGTGAGTGTCGATCGTCCGGGGGTTATCAATAGCATCGGGCCACGCCCGCCGCAGCAAATCAGAGCGCGACAGCGGCACTCCTCCAGCTTGAGCCAGCACGTACAGCAAGCTAAATTCCTGGGGAGTCAGCTCAATATGTTCTTCGTACAACCTGACTCGGCGCTGCACCAAATCAATTTTCAGCAGCCCGCACTCCAGGGTCGCCGGCGGTATCATTGTGCGGTTGCGGCGCATCAGAGCTTCCACCCTGGCCATAAACTCTTGCATCCCAAAGGGTTTAGTCAGGTAATCGTCTGCCCCCGCCTTCAAACCTTCAACAATATCCGATTCCGAATTCCGCGCCGACAGCATCAAAATCAGCGACTGCTGCTGCTGTTGCAGCCAGTGACAAAATTCCAAACCGTCCCCATCAGGCAATTGGGCATCCAGAATGACTAGGGTTGGCTGGCGGCTGAAAAATATTTCCCTAGCGTGACTGATATCCGCTGACTGGTGCACCCAGTGACCGACTTGCTGTAGATGCCAGCCCAAGAGCGATCGCAGGTGCGGATTCCCTTCAACAATTGAAATACTTGCAGATTCCACAGAGGCGAGCTTCCCTTATCACTAATGGCTACCAGGTTAACAGAGCTTTTGTCAAGGTTTTGTAACCAGCGCTACTCAAGCATTAGCTCCGTTTAAAGCGGAGAACAAACCGAGGGGATGAATTTAAAAAATTTGGTCAATTTGGGCTCGTCAGTCCGCAGAAAGGTTAAATCATTCTGGCGATGAGCTTACAATGAAAATAAGACAGTGTAAAGCCGATCGATCTTATGCCCCAACCGCCTGCCACAACCGAACCCCCCGGCCCAGCCGCCACCCATAGGAGGTTGACAAATCGCGCAACTGAAACTAGAATTCCTCCAACCGTTCGCTCGGTAGCCGGAAGACTCACCCACTTTGACCGCAAAATTCAGCAACACCCCGACTCAATTAAACGCACGGCGGATTATCTAGGTGCGCGCAAAAAAGTCGAGCCACTGCATTGCAGCGAGTGAAATTTTTTATGGAGGGTAGCCTGTTGAGCAGGGTAAAAACTTTTATTTAGAAATAGCCTCAAGCTGAGCCAATCAGCATCAATCGAGGCCGTTCCTAAATCCCGCCGTCATTATACAAACCACAAAGGATTTCAACCTCACACCATGCTACAAGACACCCAAACAATCAGGCACTACCAAAAACTCACCGACGCCCTCGTCGAAATGTGGAATAGAGGTTATCGCTTTGATGACCTGCGGCTTTACTTAGATGGCTATTTAGCAGCCCTGCGGCATTCCAACGGTCTGGAACCCTATCTGATTCACAGACTAGAGGAAGAAGCAGCGCGTTACATTCACGACCCATCCAATTTTGCAATGCCACAGACACAAACTGAATCAGACTACTATTAATACCAAATTCGGTTTAATAAACCCGCTGATTATTGGGTAATTGGTAATAGCTTTTTTGATACCCACAGCTATTACCAGAATGATTGAAGGGCTCAGAAAATCCAGTTTTGGTATAAAAGTTCAGTCAGGAAGTTGCAAGCTGTAGTTTCAAAATTGATGTTTAGTAGGGCGGGCCGTGTCCGCCCTACTGTTGTTAAAGTTAGAAAATTGGGAAAGTTTTGAGTTCCGAACTAAGATTTTTTTCAGTCTTTCACCCCAAAATTAAAACTCAAAACTCACAACTTTCTTTCTCCTTTCCCTTCCTTGTATTTAAGAAGCCAAAGCGACTTCTACAACTTCTTGCAATTCGCCCTTTTGATACATCTCGATCATAATATCCGAGCCGCCAATAAACTCCCCGTTGATATAGACTTGGGGAATTGTCGGCCATTGGGAATACTCTTTAACGCCTTGACGAATTTCCTGGTCTGCCAAAACATCAACAGTTTCGTAAGGCACTCCCAAAGTATTGAGAATTTGCACCACAGTATTAGAGAAACCGCACTGGGGCATTAACTTATTGCCCTTCATAAACACCATGATTTTGTTTTGCTTAACCAACTCGTCAATTCTTTCATGTGCTGCTGTAGTCATGGTAGCTCCTAATATTGTTTGAAAATTTTTAAACGTTGACTGACGCAGAAACCGGGTTTTTTACGAAAATCTTTCGTTACAGCCATAGATTCCGGTTAAAAAACCCGGTTTCTTTGGTTTTCGTGCGTAAGTGCAGCAGTTGTCTCGCAAGCAACTCTTGACACCAGCACCAACTTGCGATACCCAATTGCTACTCAACAATTAAGCAACTTGACTTTTCGCTTCCCATTCTGCCGGAGTTAAGGTTTCCAAGCCCAAAGCGTGGATGGCTTCACTAGCCATTGCCTGTTTGAGAGCGCCGTAAACCAGTTGGTGCTGCTGTACTCGGCTTTTTCCTTCAAAGGCTGCAGAGACAACTCTCGCCTGGTAGTGGTCGCCGCCGCCGGTCAAATCGTCAACTTGTATTTTAGCGTCGGGCAACCCTGCCTTAATCATTTCTGCTACTTGAGACGGTGTAACCATAGGTTTCTCTGATAAACGGCTGTAATTTAGATTTTAGGGGAACTATTTGGTCGATGAACTCGGTTGACTGCTGGCCGGCCGGGGAAAGGGCGAATCCACAAAACCCAATTCCAGTAACTGCTGGTAAGCTTTCTTGCCCAAGTCGCGAGTTGGCTGCTGCGATCGAATAATCTGAATCAGCAGGGGCACAGCCAGTTCGGGCTTATTTTGCGCCCGGTGTACCAACGCCAGCCGGTAGGTAGCTTCGTCGCGCATTTGGGCTGTTTCTACAGCTTTGGTGCGGTGGCTTTCGGCCAAGCGGATGTCAATTCCGGCAAAACTGCTCCCCAGTTGTTGGTAGAAGTTGGATAGTTGATTGAAAATTTGGCGGGATTCTTGGAGTTTTTGAGTAGCGAGTGCGTAATTCTGATCGGAAATAGCACTGCTGGCTTCTGTCATCAAACGCTGACCTCCCTGGACACTCAGCAGGCTGCTGTCTTGCGTTAGAGGGCGGAGATTGTTGGGGTCTGTGGGGTCGTCGGCGGGTTCGACTTGCGGTTGGTTCTCTGGCGCAGAAGGTTGTTGTGCTTGGACTTGGAGCGGTTGCAACAGGGTAAAAGCTGCGATCGCCCCGATCGTAATCCGGGCAGTGGAGCGAAGCCAGCAAACAGTTCCAGAGTATACCATGAAATTACTTTGCGCCTGTGCGCTTTAAAAAAATATTTAGCTTGAGCCGATCTTACCATTGGCGATCGCAACCGGCTAAGTGTAAACCAAATTTTTTGAAATGTCAAAGGGTGCGCGATCGATTTGGGATTTTAGATTTGGGATTGAACAAGGACATCGCGGGGGATGGGACAGATCCCGGCAATCTAGTCCTGGACGCAGAAACCGGTTTTTTTTACCTAAATACTGCCTTTGAGGCATTAAAAATGGTGGAAAACCCGGTTTCTTTGGTTTTGATGGGTAAGTCCCGATCTAATTCAACAATCGAACGAACCATGAATATCGCAATTGAAAGAACAGCTTACGGTCAACTACTGGCGAAATCTCAGCCTAAGCCAATCCTGAACGAAGAAGATAATGATCTTGCCCTCGCAGAAGTCGATTTCCTGATGTCTAAGGAAGAATTAACAGTAGAAGAAGAAACTTTACTGAGTCTCTGGGGGCTGTTGATCGAAGAATACGAATCAAAATATCCAGATCGAGAAGTGACTCCCCGGCATATTTTATTACTCGATGGGAGGATTTTTTTAATGTTAATCCTGGTGTGTTTATTTGACTGAGATGTTGCACCATTCTCAAGAACAGGCTTTTCGGCCTGTTCCACAAAAGATAAATTTTCTCGCTTCACAGGCCGAAAAGCTTGTTTAGAAAAGGCTTATTGACAATGGTGCAAGATGTGAGTTTGAGGGATTTGCTGAATCATTGTTAATAAACCTTTTACGGGCGGGCTAGAAGCCCACCCCACAAGAATAAAATTCAGTTTTTGTGGAACAGGCATCCTGCCTGTTCTTGAGAATATAGTAAGACAGGAGTGAAATATCCAAACTAAACGGAATACCGTTATAGTTCGGGCTTCGTGTCTCGTTTGCCGTTGCTCTGTTGGGTATCCTATTACTGGGTATTCGTCACTGAAGACGATCCGAGTCTGACACAGCATCTCTGGGCTTTTACACCCTTTATCCCTTCGTAGGGAACCCACGCAGAAACCCTGTTTCCCAAGGCAAAAAACTATTTCGTACAACAAACATGGATTATATTTCACAACAGGGCGTACCTTGTCAACCAGCGGTCTGTTCTTTCCCCCTTTCTCTCGCAGTTGTCCTTGGCAAGCATCTTACTGCTACTGTAGCCTGTTGTTTGCAGTCGAGTGGGTGGGTCGCAACCACTTATATTTTACACGTTTTTTGCTAGAGAAATAGGAACTTGTCGATCTTTTTCACAAGCCTTGCTTGGCTTATATCCCGACGCTGAATTGAGTACAATTACAGCGCGGGACTTACCCCAAAAGAGTTAAAATTAAATAGGAACATTTCTGATGGCACAACCAAGCAAACCGACCTCCGACACTCTCCAAAACTATCAAGGTATCGGAGTCCCCGATGAAAGTCTAGCAGTGATTTTACAGCGCGGCGGCGATGAATTGCTGCTGTCAAAAGCGGACGATCGCTTTACAGTCCGCCCCTCACCAACAGCATCAGCCTCAAACGATTGGGCTGCAACAACTGGGGCAAAACTCAACCGTCGCGTCGGCCAAAGCAATCTCGAAGAATATCTCGTTGCGCCCTCTAGCCTAGAAGCAGCAATGCAAACAGCCCGCGCCAGCGATGCTGTAGCTTTTGCCAGCCACGTCTATTGCCCCGCGAACAATCCGAGTACATTCTTTTATTTAACCGACCAAATTACCATTCAATTTGGCGAACAAGTAGATGAACAATCGCGAAAGGCGATCGCCAATGCAGCAGCTTTAAAAATAGTCCGGCCAGTAGAAGGAATTCCCAACACTTTCGTCTGCGAAGTCACAAAACAAGCAACAGAAAACCCGGTCAAAATTGCCAACCGCCTGACAAGATATCCAGAAGTTTTGATCGCCGAACCCAACATTTTAGTAGAGACGCAGCAGCATTACACGCCCCGCGATCCGCTTTATCCCAAACAGTGGTACCTAAACAACAAAGGCGGCAAGGAACTTGTCGGCGGTGCTCAAATTTATGCCGAACCAGCTTGGGACATGACTCGCGGAGTTCGATCGATCGTAATTGCGATCGCCGACGATTCAGTTGACATCACCCACCCAGATTTTCAAGGCCAAGGCAAAATCGTCTCACCCATCGATTTCAAAGACGGCGACACTTCCCCGATGCCAGTCGCCGACTCAGACAACCACGGCACAAGTTGTGCCGGCGTCGCCGTTGCAGAAGAAAACGGCAAAGGCATTGTCGGCGTCGCCCCCGGCTGCGCCCTGATGCCCATCCGTACCACGGGTTTTCTCGATGACAATTCTGTCGAAAAAATGTTTAATTGGGCGATCGAAAAAGGTGCCGCCGTCATTTCTTGCAGTTGGGGGCCTTCAGCAGTTTACTATCCCCTTTCCCTGCGGCAGAGTGCGGTCATCACCAAAGCAGCAACCCAAGGGCGGGGCGGCAGAGGCTGCGTTATTCTGTTCGCTGCGGGCAATGCCAACCGCCCAGTCAACGGTACTGTTAACGAAAAAGGCTGGCCCAACAACGTCCTGGGCGGTCAAACTAGATGGCTGGCAGGATTTGCCGTTCACCCAGACGTAATTGCCGTCAGCGCTTCCACTTCTCTCAACAAAAAAGCAGCCTACAGCAATTGGGGCACCAGCATCTCGGTTTGCGCCCCCAGCAACAACGCGCCGCCGGGAACTTGGTTGCCCGAAACCGGATTTATCGGCACGCCCCCGGAGGTGACCCAGTATTTGCCCGGTTTGGGGGTGTTTACTGCCGATCGAGTGGGCGATCGGGGCTACGACTGGGGGGACTATACTGATACTTTTGGCGGTACTTCCAGCGCCACTCCAGTAGTCGCTGGGGTTGCAGGGTTGATACTTTCGGCTAACCCCCGTTTGACAGCGCGGGAAGTGCGGGGAATTCTCGAACAAACTGCTGAGAAAATTGTCGATCCCGATCCCGATCCCCAGTTGGGCAATCAGATGGGAAATTACGATCCTAACAACGGCCGCAGCGATTGGTTTGGTTACGGGAAAGTGAATGCTTTTAAAGCTGTGCAAGCTGCGGTGAGAAAGGGCGGCGGCAATCCGAATATCGGGGGTGCGGTGTTCAGCGATATTTCTGGACATTGGGCACAGAAGTTTATTGAAGCTTTGGCTGCGGCGAATATAATTAGCGGTTTTCCTGACGGTTCTTTTAGGCCTGATGACAGTTTAAACCGCGCTCAATATGCGGCGCTGTTGGTGAGTGCGTTTAGTCCGATTCCGAGAGTGCCGGCTACAAATTTTATTGATGTTTCTGCTAGTTTTTGGGCGAGAAGTGCGATCGAACGGGCAAATCGGGGGGGGTTTTTGGCGGGGTTTCCGGGGTTGAAGTTCGGCCCGAATCAGAATTTGACTAAGGCTGAGGCGATCGTATCTTTGGTTAACGGTTTGGAACTTAAGGGTGGCAATCCTGATTCTTTGAAAGTTTACATCGATCGCTCTCAAATTCCTAATTTTGCTTTGAGTGCGATCGCCACAGCAACTGCTTTGAAGATTGTGGTTAATTATCCTTCCCGCGATTGGCTTTCGCCGCAGCGGGATATTACCCGCGCTGAGATTTCGGTTTTGATTTACCAGACATTGGTGGCGATTAACCGGGCAAAGGCGATCGATTCTCCTTACATTGTGTAGCTAAGAACAGTAAAACTGGTTCGATCGTTCGGACTTCAGTCCTCATAAAATCCGAGGACTGAAGCCGCTATAATTCGCGGCGAGTCAAAGCACTTTGTGCGTAAGTCCTGACGAAGCGATCGCTTTTTTGATGATAGCTTTACATATCGAATTACTTTCCCGGAAATCCAGGGTTTCAGACTGCGAATTAAAAACTGTCCGGACTATTGCAATAAGATGAGTTACATCTGCAGAATATGAGCCAAAACTGCGCGTAGTGAATCAGAGATATTCGGTAAGCCGATTGTCAAGGTGAATGAATTTTTGTAAAGGTTTGCGTAAATCGCGAACATTACTGTGGAACAGACCTATATAATAACCAAATTACCCGTCAAGCCAAGACTTTCGATCGAAATCATTAATTAATAGACTCTTTTCACTCATTTTGAAAATAGGCAAAACTTTTGCGTTCGGATACTCAAGATGCCTCTTTTGACTGAACCTACCTTGTAAAAAGGAAAAACTAAAATGCCAAAAAGATCGTTGGAACTCTTCGGCGATGGTCGCGTATACGAAATCAAAGACGACCTAGCTATTAAAGTCACGGAGACTAATGGGCAAGTAAAAGCATTAATTGATGCTTTAAGCTTCAGTGTGGCTAAAACATATCATATTCATCCTCCAGACGAACAACCTCCTGATGTGGTAGAAGCAAGAGGTTCAAAGCATATCAATCAAGAAGGTTTCAAGCTTCTCACTACTTTTGAAGGATGTGAACTCACTGCTTATGATGATGGCGGTGGAGTTTGGACAATTGGTTACGGACACACTGGCGATGATGTTTATCCAGAACTGACTATTAGCCAAACGCAAGCAGAAGAATTGCTGAGGGAAGATTTAGAAAAGTTTGAATCCTATGTTGAGGATGCCGTTGAAGTTGAGATCGATGAAAACCAGTTTTCTGCACTGGTTTGCTTCTGTTTCAACGTGGGCCCAGGAACAGAAGGTTTTGGAGGTTCAACTCTTCTGAAGCTATTAGACATCTCCGAAAACAATCAAAGCCTCTGTGTAGTTAAGCTCCTTGACGTAAATGTAATCATCCTAAATTAGCTAGTGTGCACGAT
>NZ_SRRZ01000178.1 GCF_013179805.1 Microcoleus asticus IPMA8
TTAGTAGTGTAGATTTTCAGATCTGAAGTCTATTTATTTTCAACTCACCTTTGCTGAGTCTTTTCTTGCTGCCTAGTCTAAACTCCAGTAGTTACACAAAGGCTTTAATTGTTTTTGGAGATGTCTAATGTCTAAAAAAATTAACATTAACTAAAAGTCCTATTTAAGGATTTAATGACTATTAATACTGCTTAATAAGATAAACGTGCATCTACGACGATCTCTCAAGTGTTCGCTGCATCGACTTGTTAGACGGGAATCCACATTGTTATCCACTGTTTTTCTTGGCTGCTGCTTTCTGAGGAAAGAAAGATGCTGGTATCAACAAGTATTGTTCTGCAATTCACAGTTTTTCTAGGCTTCTGCTTTCCCCCCTGCTGGGGTAGGGGGGGTTGCCTTCTACCTTCTGCCTTCAGGGAATAGGAGCAAAACTATAAATTTTTTGAGGTTCGAGCCGATCGCAAATTCTGGTTAATTCCGACAAAAGGAATGTCTCGCGATCGAGCTGGACTTGCAGGGTTTTGAGCGGATCTGCACCGGAGGAAACCAGGAATTCTAATTTTTGCAAATCCGACCAGGTGGCTATTTCGCCGAGAATTTGACCGATCGCCTTGACGTAAGGATGGTTTGGATCTTTGTACCAATCGGGGGCTGCGAGTCCGGCTTGATCGAAGCCGAGGTGAACGATGAGGGAGCCTTCTCCGAAAAGGGCTATTCCCACCGGCCGCGCTTCTTCTTGCAGCAACAAGTGCTGGCTAGCCGCCAACTGCCGCAGCTTTTCGAGGTGTTCGTACCGATTGTGAATGGCAGAATCTTCCTCTTTTCCTTCTGCTTTCTGGCTTCTACCTTCTTCCTTCGTTTCGTTCCACTGAATCGCCACTGTTACTAAATAAGTTTGCAGCAGCATATGACCGAGTTTTTCGGCTTTTGTTGCTAGATAGATCGAGTTGTAATCTGTGGCTTCAATTAGTAAGGGGACGCGATCGGCTACTTCAATTCCATAACCTTTCAAACCGGCAATTTTGCGCGGGTTGTTGGTAATCAACCGAATTTTTTTAACTCCCAAATCGTTCAGCATTTGCGCTCCGACGCCGTAGTTCCGCAAGTCGGCGGGAAATCCCAACCGTTCGTTGGCTTCTACGGTATCCAATCCCAAATCTTGCAGGGAGTAAGCTTTTAGTTTATTTACCAATCCAATGCCCCGACCTTCTTGGCGCAAGTAAACGATGACGCCAGAACCGACATTTTCGATCATTTTCAGTGCTGCTTGCAGTTGCATCCGGCAGTCGCAGCGCAGGGAACCCAAAGCATCGCCGGTCAGGCATTCGGAATGCACCCGCACCATCACGGGTTTGTCTTTAAATTCTGCCGGGTCGCCCTTGACAATAGCAACGTGTTCTGAATTATCTTGGGTGTCGCGGTAGGCGTAAATCATAAACTCGCCGAATTGAGTGGGCAATTTGGCGACGGTTTCGCGGCGGACGAATCGATCGTGCTTGAGCCGGTAGCTAATTAAGTCGGCAATACTGATGATTTTGAGGTTGTGGATTTTGGCGTACTCGATCAATTCGGGCAGCCTCGCCATCGAACCGTCGGGGTTTTGAATTTCGCAGATGACGCCGGCAGGATACAGGCCCGCGAGTCTGGCGAGGTCAACCGAGGCCTCGGTGTGACCGGCGCGTTTGAGGACGCCGCCGTCGATCGCCCGCAGGGGAAAAATGTGACCGGGACGGCGCAAGTCTTGAGGTTTGGTGTCCGGGTGGATCGCTACTTGGATGGTGCGCGCCCGGTCTTCGGCGGAGATACCGGTACTGACGCCGTTGACTGCATCGATGCTGACGGTGAAGGCAGTTTGGTTGTTGTCAGTATTTTTGCTGACCATCAGGGGCAATTCCAGGCGATCGAGCCTTTCACCACTCAAAGCCAGACAAATCAAACCTCGCGCGTTCACGGCCATAAAATTGATGTTGTCGGGGGTGGCGAATTGGGCGGCACATATCACGTCGCCTTCGTTTTCGCGATTTTCGTCATCGACTACTACCAGGGGGCGACCTGCTTTGAGGTCTGCGAGGGCGCTGTCGATCGAGTCAAATTGAAATGATTGTGTTGAGGTGTGGTTATTGGGCACTGAGAAGTTCAAGCTATAAACAGTAATGTTATGGAAATAGAATCTATTTTTGATTGTAACCTTTTGTTTCCGACAGGGGCATTCCCGGATCGAGATGAGTTTGACAAGATTTCTGAACTCACTTACTATAAATATTGTACTTTGTCAATAAAATCTTTCCCTAATATTGCATGAGCTTGACTGATATCGCGAGGCTTTTAGGTAAACCGTACTTCCAAGCTCCTAATTGCTTAATTTATAACATGGACTGTTTGGAAGTATTGAAGTTGCTGCCCGATAAATTTGTAGATTTAACCGTTACCAGCCCGCCTTATAACATCGGCAAAGAGTACGAAAAATCCTTGGTGTTAGATGAGTATTTAAACTGGTGCGAGCAGTGGATAGCGGAGGTTTACCGAGTAACGCTCGATCGAGGAGCATTTTGGCTGAATTTAGGTTATTTGTCAATTCGCGATCGGGCAAAAGCAATTCCGATTTCCTACCTGCTTTGGGACAAAGTGCCTTTTTATCTGATTCAAAAAGTTGTCTGGAACTACGGCGCGGGAGTTGCTGGCAGCAAGTTCTTTTCACCCCGCAATGAAAAGTTTCTCTGGTATGTGAAAAATCAAGATAAGTATACATTTAATTTGGATGAAGTGCGCGACCCAAATGTGAAATATCCGAATCAGAAAAAGAACGGCAAGATTAAAGTAAACTTAAAAGGCAAAAATCCGACGGATGTTTGGCAGTTCCCAAAAGTTACGTCGGGGAAAAACCGAGCTTCAAAAGAACGTACGCCTCACCCCGCTCAATTTCCTGTTGCTGTTGTCGATCGCATCATCAAGTCTGCATCGAATTTAAACGAAATTGTTTTAGATCCGTTTATGGGTTCCGGTACTACAGCAATTGTGGCTCTGGGTTTGCAGCGTCAAGTTATTGGATTTGAAATTAGGGCTGATTACTGTGAGATTGTGGCTAATAGAATCGATAATTTTTTGATGGACAAGGAAATTAGAGAAGCACAGTTATCTTTATTCTAAAGTTGGTAATTGCAGCAATTTATAACGTTCAACAGCAGGACTTAATTTCGCTTGTTGTCCTGTTGCAGCGGCTTGACCTTGCCAATCTTCTCGGTCTAACCATCCAAATCTGACTAAATTAATCTGCGGGACTTGTGAGCCTTGAATGTTTCTGTTGAATTTCTGGAAATTAACAACAAGGTAATAGCCAGATTTATTCTTTTTTCCTTCTATACCAGTAGTGCTTAGTTGAGTATAACTGCGATTTCCATATGTATTACGATTACTTGAAGAGGTTTTAATCTCGATCGAGAAGCAATCATTTAGAAGACAGACCAGATCTTTTTCAGTAGCATTTTCTTCGCGGCGCCAAATTTCTGGGTATCGCCTAGCCAATTCTAATGGGATGAGTTCGTGCAAAAAGTATCCCATAATTTGGGGGCGGGGAAATAAATCGACACCTATTTTATAGTTTTTGCTAGTTAGATTAGATTCAAATATTTCTCGCCAGACTTAAATTACTACTTCATATATTTCATCCGGGTTAAGTGGATGTATCTCTATCAGTTCCCTGGTTTTTGCTGCCCAATCTGCTGTGGCAAGCCCCGCATAAGGTGAAGTCATTTACTCTATCCCCTCCAACAATTCGCTTAGCGATACTCCCAAAGCTTTAGCTAGACGCACAATATTCAGAAGTGCAACATTTCTCTCGCCACGTTCAATGCCGCCAATGTAATTTCGATGCAGTTCTGCTAGTTCAGCTAACTCCTCTTGGCTTAGCCCCCTAGCTTTTCTCAATTTCCGAACCTGTTCGCCAAATATTTTAAGCTTTATATTTTTTTTCACTAGAAAAATTTAAAGCTTGTAACGGCTTTAAATCTACACACTATGAGTGTTAATTTAAAAAAAGTTTCAATCAACTTGGCAGTCTGGCACTGTCCAGCCATTTTTCTGGACGATCGCACTGCCCAGAAAGTAGCGCTATTCTTAAAACGCTGACCCAACATCTGAGAAAATCTTGTTACCACACAATACGATTTTCTCAGATGACCGCAATAACTTAGCCAAAGTGGCTCCCTTATCCTATCTCCTGGATGCGAGCCTGTGCACTGCTTTACACTCTTACTCTCCTAGTTAAGTCTCAACTTCCCCTTAGACACAGTGAAAGCATTTTCGCCGTCGTGATTGGAGCCTGGGTTACAGTACCGTTTGTGTTTACCTTTTTTCATTGGGCAATTGCATCTGGGGAAAAACCGAGCTTCAAAATAACGCACGCCTCACCCCGCTCAATTTCCTGTTGCTGTTGTCGATCGAATCATCAAGTCTGCATCGAATTTAAACGAAATTGTTTTAGATCCATTTATGGGTTCCGGTACTACAGCAATTGTGGCTCTGAGTTTGCAGGGTCAAGCGATCGGATTTGAAATTATGGCTGATTACTGTGATATTGAGCCTAATCGAGTTGATGATTTTTTGACGGACAAGGAACTCAGAGAAGCACATTTATCTTTATTCTATGGTTGGTAATTGCAGCAATTTATAAACTTTAACTATTTTATAGATTGGTATCAAATAGAACGTTGGAGGTTAAGTAAAGCGATCGCTGAACACTCAGCGGCAATCTCGCGTGGCTAGCTTACTAAAGCCGATAATTGCTCAAAAAATTAGGAATGTCTGTCTAAATTCATAAGTGCTGCGCCTTGACAAATAAAATTTTACGAGAATGCAAAACACTCGTTTCACATTCTCGGCAGCAGTAACATAAGCAGCACCAAAAGCCCCCAGAACCAGCACAAAACTCAAAGGCAATGGTTGAAATCCGAGCAGGGTTGCCAAGATGTCCAGGGAATGATTATTGTCACTCCGATGCTTGATGGCAACGCCATCAACAAGTATTTTCCGGACGGACTGTTGAGAATGGATTGGCGGGTATGAATGACTAGCACAACCAGCGATACAGAGATTATTTTTACCTCTGTTTCCGTTCAACTCCGATCGATTGCTTGAATAGTAACTGCGAAGTCACAACAGCAACCAGGCAATAAATTGAAGGCACGTCGCTAGTCCCTCAAAAGGAACTGCAAGATCGGGAATGGCAAGGAGATTAAATTGATAGACCACTAATTTGGGATTTACGGTCTCGCTTTTTTTGGTATTATTCTATAATGTTAAAGTCTTTTTTCTTCCTTTATTGTAGGGAATGGTACTGTTGTCAGGGATTTTATCGATGCTTCGATCGCCTTTGTCTGTCAAGCGTTCGGTAGAAAAAGACGATAGGATTCGCTGTCCATCAGAATTCTGAAACCCAGCCACATCAGCACGAAAGGGAAAAACTTGCTCGCATAACGGCTGAGTACCAAAGCAATACCAGGTAGATGCGTCAGAGTATAGGACATAAACAGCCAGCAGCAAACAATAAAATAGCAAATAGGTACGATCACAGCCATATTTTGAATGCTGCTAGTAGCAAATAGGGGAATATAGATGCCAAGATTGTTACCACCGTTAGAAATCGTGACTGCAGAAACGCGATAAGTCTGCGGATCGCGGATTACGTCCCAGAGCGATCGCTGCCGAGAATCAAATCCGCGAAATTTAGAGTTTCTTTTCAGATTATCTGACTTATCTTCGGCTGAATCATCCTTGTTAAGGTTGAGTAAATTATTCAAGCCAATGAGTATCGGCAAAATCCCCAGTAGCCCCGTCCAAGTTGAGGGAATTGCTAGCCCCAGCAAAAAACCAACTAAACTTATCATCATTAATGCGGTGAACCCTATAAGCTCACCCACCACAATGTGTTTAGGACGAAAAGTACGATTAACCTCACTGAAGAAGGCAGTCAGATAAATGTTGTCGTCAAACGTTGTTGCGACAGCAACAGCCAGTCCGATCTTAATTGTTGCAATTAACCAATCCATTACCATCTCTCACTCAACACCTATCCGATCGCCGAAACTACAGATT
This sequence comes from Microcoleus asticus IPMA8, assembly GCF_013179805.1. Classification (GTDB taxonomy): domain Bacteria; phylum Cyanobacteriota; class Cyanobacteriia; order Cyanobacteriales; family Microcoleaceae; genus Microcoleus; species Microcoleus asticus. Next base: position 6,091 of record NZ_SRRZ01000178.1, read on the forward strand.
TCTCAACCGCTGTGAAAAATCACCATCATCTCGGTATGATAATGTGAGTATCGCATATTGGGTGTAACGAGCAAGCAAATCTGGTAGTTTCTCCGTATCAAGCGGTGCTTTGACTCGATCCCCCATCTTCAGCTCATCCAGCGTCCATCACCTGTGTTTATCAAAGGAGTCATTATGATTAGCCGTTTGATTGACCTTCTGCCTAGAGGCGCAGGTCAAAATATCTTACGGTCGCTCAGTTCGGCCACTCGTAGATCGGCCGCCTATCGGTTTGCAGGCCTATTTTGTATCGGCCTGGTCTCGGTTTTGGTCTTGAGTCTGGCTTTTGACAGTCATGCTGTTGCCGCTTCTGCCTCTGGCAATGTACTCTCCCCTCTAGTAAGTCACGTAAATCAGGTCAAATTGCCTAAAGAATCAACAATCCGGTTACTGGAAACGGTGGGACTGTTTGTGGGGGGCATACTTTTTTGTGTATTTTTGGATCGCTGGTTTTCTAACCGTTCTGCTCAATCGGGCAACACACCCTTAGCTGAGCAAGCGCGGCGGCTCAAGCAACTCAAAATCGGTTATCCAGAGGGTATGACAAATCTGGAAGTCCTGCGTGCTAAAGGTTGGCTCGAAAGCCGTTTGCGACCATTTGGGCTGAGTGTTACTTGGACAAGCTTCTTATCAGCTTCTGCTCTGATAGAAGCATTAAGCAATGGGGCGATCGATTTCTGCGGCGGCGGTGGGACGGCCAGCATCTTCTCGCAAGCAGCAGATCATGTGTTTGTGCGGGTGGCTAAAGAAAAATATACTGCTCCCAAAGGTCAAGCGATTCTAGTACCAGAAGATTCGCCAATTCAGACGGTTGCCGACCTGAAGGGTAAAAAGATAGCTTTTGACAAAGGCTCAAGTGCTCATTATGTGCTGGTGCGAGCACTGGCAAAAGTGGGATTAGAGTTTAGTGACATTGAGCCAATTTATCTGACCCAGCCACAGGCGCTGCCCCTATTCCGCGCGGGTGAGGTCGATGCTTGGGTGATTTGGGTTCCCTACACGACAACTCAAGTCCGAAGTGCTTATCCAGGGTGCTCGATTGCAGACTTAGAGAGCATCTTTGGTGACAAAGCCTCTTTAGAAGTTCCGACCTATTACTACGCGATTCCAGAGTTGGTACGCGACTATCCCGACTTGCTCAAGGTGATTTTAGAAGAGGTAAATGAAGGGGGAGCTTGGGCTAAGAAACAGGAATTAGAAGCTACTAAGCGATTGGCAGAGCACCATGAAATAGATCCATCCATTGTAGAAATTTTACAGCAACGTAGTGCCGAACGTGCTATTATCCCGATCGACGACCAATCGCTCACGGCCCTACAGCACCAGGCAAATATATTTAGAGATTTAGATCTGATTCCTGAGCGGGTGAATGTGAAAGATGGAACCTATAGCTTGCAGACCAAGCAAAACTGGACTTATTAATCTGACAATTAAACTCGAGTGTAATTTTTGTCTGATATCAAATCAGCGCTTCATCGTCGGGCGTAAAATCGAGTCAACATTCAACACTGAACCATCATTCAGTTTTTCGACCCCGAATCAACAGTCAACAGTCATCTGGCTCGTGCAACCGCAATTGATACGAGGTATCTTTTTTTGAGCACAAGTCGGTTAAATATCAGCTCTGTTTGGGTTTCCGGCGGGGTTGTCGCTCCGCCACCGGCAAACCTAAATCTTGATTAGCTGCATTGCCCGCATTTTTCCTAAAAAAAAGCCCTCAACTTTGTGAGGGCTTTGCGATGCCAGGAACGAGACTTGAACTCGTGACACGTGGATTTTCAGTCCACTGCTCTACCAACTGAGCTATCCCGGCTTGTTTTTTCGCGCTTTACTATCTTAGCAGACACACACAGAATTTAGCAAGCACTTTTTCTAATTAATTTTCGATCGCCCGGAACCGCCCGCCTGTAAGCTAAAAGCTGCAACCTAAAATCCAAGAATCGCAATGGCACAGCAACATCGGGACAGCGGAAGTAAGAGTCTGCTTGTCTTGGGTATAATTTGGCTGCTGGGGGCAATTAGCGATCGCCTCTGGTTTGCCCTCGATCGATCTGTCCCGGCGTGGGATCAAGCAGACTACCTGACTAGCACCCTGAAATACTTGCAGGCGTTGCAGCATCCTCAGTGGTTTTCCGGGGAGTGGTGGACAAACTTCTGGCTGCTTTCGACGAAAATTCCGCCCTTGGCATACATCTTAACGGTTCCGTTTCTTCAGGTTTTCGGTACTGGGGGCGATCGGGCAACCCTCGTTCATCTATTATTTAGTGCAATTCTCCTCGCTTCAGTCTACAGTCTGGGCATCCAATTATTTAACCGGCAAGTCGGTTTGTGGGCCGCTGCAATTTGCGTTTTGTTACCGGGGCTTTATCGGTTCCGCTTACAATTTTTACTCGACTATCCCCTCACTGCTGCGATTACTTTTGCTTTCTATTGTCTGACGATGTGGAAGGCTTCTGAAGGAAGAAGGAAGAAGGAAGAAGGAAGTTCGGCAACGGATTTAACGGATGTAACCAATAGAACTCAGTTGGAGGAACGAACAAAGAAAAAGTATAAATTCTCCCCCTCCCACACTCCCCCACTCTCCGCGTCGTCTTTCTTTTGGGCGATCGCCTTTGGAATTTCTCTCGGTTTATCAATATTAGTTAAACACACTACCGTATTATTTCTATTTACCCCGATTGTGTGGTTGGCTGTGGGTGCTGTGCGGCAAAAAGCTTGGGGAAGATTAGGTCAATTAACTGGTGCTCTGTTGCTGTCGGTGGCGGTGTTTGGGCCCTGGGCGAAAACCAATTGGTTGTTAATTTTGACCGGGGGAAAACGGGCAACGCTGGATTCTGCGATCGCCGAAGGAGATCCGGGCATCAATACGATCGATGCTTGGATTTACTACGGTCAACACTTACCCGAACACATTTCTTGGCCTCTGTTACTTATTCCCTTAGTAGGATTGATACTTTATTGGCGTCGCCGGCAAAATAGTTCGTCAATCTTGCATCTCAACTCCTGTCGCTGGCTGGCTGTTTTCTGGGGAGGAGCTTATTTAATTAATTCTCTAAATATAAACAAAGACGACCGATATGTGATACCTTATTTGCCAGTTTTATCTATTTTCTTAGCATACTGTTTAACGTTGTGGCCTTCTCGGTGGGGACGACAAATTCGCTGGGGTACAATTGGCTTGGCAATTCTGGCGATGCTGTTCCATATGTGGCCGGTGGGAGGTGCTTTTGGACATAGCTTAGTCCAAATTATCAGTCCCGGCAACTCTAACTATCCTTACTTGGGGAAAGAGTGGCCGCACCGAGAGGTAATTGCAGAAATTATTGATAGGGAACCTTATTTGCAATCTACTTTAGGCGTGTTGCCTTCGACGCCGGAAATTAACCAGCATAATTTGAATTTTTACGGTGCTTTGGCTAATTTTCAGGTTTACGGGCGGCAGGTGGGAACGAATTTAAAACAAGTGCCGCAAGATGTGCGATCGCTCTCTTGGTTCGTAACGAAAACTGGCCCGCAAGGTTCGATCCGCGAAAGGATTAAAAATGCTCAAAATGCAGCAGTAACGGCAATTGAAAAAGGCGATAAATTTGAGTTAGATAAAACTTGGGTTTTGCCAGATTATACTAATTTAAATCTTTATCGCAAGCGAGTGCAGCCTGTCGAAATACAGCCGTTGAATGAAGCGCGATCGCAAGTACAATTAGATCGAGTTACTGTCGGGGGAAAAGCAGTTCCCGGAGTCGCGCTGCCGGTTACTTATACTTGGTCTGGGCCTTGGCAGCAATTGCAGTCTGGTTTAGTGTTGGTAACGTGGAAAAATCAGCAGTCTGGCGATATTCCACTGGGACAGACTTTCAAGATTTTACACGATCGCGCGATCGCCCAGGCGACTTTGCATCCGGGGATGCTGGAAGCGGATAAATTTGCTGTGGGGTTTCGAGTTGTCGATCGCACAGCGATGCTTCCTCCTGCTAATATTGCACCGGGAACTTACAATCTGCAAGCTACTTATCTAAATCGGAAAACCGGCGAAACTTATCCGATAAATGTGCCGGCAGTTAGTGTTAAAATCGAGGCAGAGCCTCTGGATATGCGTTCTCAGGCAGAGCCTGGAAACGAGGATAATACTGATAAGCCTGAGTTAGATTTGGTGACTCAATTGCGGGCGATGGCGGTTAATTTACCCAAAGGATTGCCCGGTTTAGAACCCGTGTTCGAGCAGATTGGGCGCATCAATCAGTACGATCCAATTCAAGATTATACCGTACAAGCGGAACAAGCATTAGAATATCGGTTGAAACAGGAACCAAATAATCTAGAATTGGCTTATGCTTTGGCATTTTCTCGGGTATTGCAGCAGAATGTCAAAAGTGCGATCGCCGCCTTAGAAAAAGTCACTCAACTCGACTCAAAAAACCCTTACGCTTACGCCTATCTCGCTTTCGTACACCTGTACGGCTGGCATCCCAAAGCCGCTCAAACAGCCTTAAAACCTGCTCTCGCTCTCAACTCCAACCTACCGGAAATTAGAGTTTTAAACGGTGTAGCGGAACTGATGCAAGGTAATCTCATTCAAGCATGGCAAGATTTGCAATTCTTAAAAAAACTAAAAATTTAACAATCCCTTTTATTGTGGCACGGGCGTCCCGCCTGTGCTTCCGAATCGGTAAAAAGCAGAAAACCAATGAACCAACCAAGAATTGTCTCTCTAATTCCCAGTGCCACCGAAATTGTAGCAGTTTTAGGATTAACCTATGCAATTGTGGGCCGTTCCCACGAATGCGACTATCCCCCAGAAATCCAAAATTTACCTGTTTGCACTCAGCCTAAATTCAATCCCGAAGGAACTAGCAGCGAAATTCACAACCGCGTGACAGAATTGTTGCAAAATGCCCTCAGCGTGTATAAAGTAGAAATAGATACTTTGGAAAAATTGCAGCCGACTCACATTATTACTCAAGCTCAATGTGAAGTCTGCGCTTGTTCTCTAACAGAGGTTGAACAAGCGGTAAGCACGCTGGTAAATAGCAAGCCGGAAATTATTTCTTTGCAGCCGAATCTGCTAGCAGAAATCTGGACGGATATTCAGCGAGTTGCTGATGCTTTGGGCGTAGATGGCAAAAGTGCGATCGACCTTTTGCAATCCCGCATTGATGCTATTACCTCAAAAACACAAGCATCTTCTATTATTACCACAAAAGAGAGACTTCCCAAAGTAGCTTGCATCGAGTGGATTGAACCTTTGATGGCTGCAGGTAACTGGATTCCCGAATTAGTCGCAATGGCGGGAGGCAATTCGCTATTTGGAATTGTTGGCGAACATTCCCCTTGGTTAAAATGGGAATTGCTAGTAGAAGCTAATCCCGATGTAATTATTTTCATGCCTTGCGGTTTTGATTTAAACCGCACTCGCAGCGAAGCAATGCAGATAACTAAATACGCAGAATGGGCTAATTTGCCAGCAGTAAAAACCGGGAAAGTTTACATAACTGACGGCAATTCTTACTTTAATCGACCGGGGCCGAGATTGGTTGATTCGTTAGAAATTTTAGCAGAAATTCTCCATCCCGAAATCTTCGATTTTGGCTATCGGGGTAAGGGTTGGCAGCCATTTTTGTAAGTACCCACATAAAGCTTTATCTATAGCAATCCTAAATGAATTGTGAAAAGGCATCAAATCTTTTCAAGTTAGGAAAATTGAAAAGATTATATTTAGCAAACAATTGAAATA
>NZ_SRRZ01000179.1:0-3182 GCF_013179805.1 Microcoleus asticus IPMA8
GTGCCGCCAACTATGACGCTACCAAAGTCGATCGCACTTTCCGTACCATCTACTATATCTGTTGTTCCGTCTAATACTTGGATTTCTGGTAATGGTGTGGTTGTGACTGTGGCGGCTATGGGGAAATCAAAGGGATTTTCGTCACTATCATCATTGACAAATTGCAGCGTACCTGTTTTATTTCCTGCGGATGTCGTATCTACTTGAAGAAGCAAATTAGCACTCGCGCCAGCGGCCACAGTTGCAGGTAAGCTTCCGACACTGCTAAATCCGGTTGGTAAGGTCAGGTTGCTGAGGTTTAAAACTTCTGTACCGAGATTTTTAACGGTAAAGGTTTTGTTGAGAGTGCCGCCAACTATGACGCTACCAAAGTCGATCGCACTTTCCGTACCATCTACTATATCTGTTGTTCCGTCTAATACTTGGATTTCTGGTATGAGAGTTACGTCGTTATCAGTATTAGTAACTGCAACATCATCCGCATCAACACCATTATAATTAGTATCGGTACTGGTGGCAGCAGCGGTGAGAATGTTGTAAGCAGTATTCCCGTCTACTATTGATTCATCTACTCCCGTAACTGTGACTGTTTGGGGAGTATTCCAGTTAGCCGGTGTGAAAGTTAAACTCGGTTTATCTACATTCCCTTCAGTAGTTTTATCAGACGTAACCCCCAGGCTAACATCGGCTGTAGGTTGGCTATTTAGAACTACTGTAAATGTAGCCGTACCCCCCGCTTCTGTCGTTGTTAAACCACTGATGGGCGTGACAGTAATGCCTTTCGTATCGTTATCAGTATTAGTAACTGCAACATCATCCGCATCAACACCATTATAATTAGTATCGGTACTGGTGGCAGCAGCGGTGAGAATGTTGTAAGCAGTATTCCCGTCTACTATTGATTCATCTACTCCCGTAACTGTGACTGTTTGGGGAGTATTCCAGTTAGCCGGTGTGAAAGTTAAACTCGGTTTATCTACATTCCCTTCAGTAGTTTTATCAGACGTAACCCCCAGGCTAACATCGGCTGTAGGTTGGCTATTTAGAACTACTGTAAATGTAGCCGTACCCCCCGCTTCGGTTGTGGTTAATCCTGTGGTGGGTGTGACGGTAATGCCTTTCGTATCGTTATCAGTATTAGTAACTACAACATCGGTAGCATCAACACCACTGTAATTAGTATCGGTACTGGTGGCAGCAGCGGTGAGAATGTTGTAAGCAGTATTCCCGTCTACTATTGATTCATCTACTCCCGTAACTGTGACTGTTTGGGGAGTATTCCAGTTAGCCGGTGTGAAAGTTAAACTCGGTTTATCTACATTCCCTTCAGTAGTTTTATCAGACGTAACCCCCAGGCTAACATCGGCTGTAGGTTGGCTATTTAGAACTACTGTAAATGTAGCCGTACCCCCCGCTTCGGTTGTGGTTAATCCTGTGGTGGGTGTGACGGTAACTCCCGCAATATCGTTATCAGTAATCGTCACACTTTGGTTAGGAGTAGTTCCTAATCCTATGCCTGTTGAAGGGTTGCTAATTGTTAAAGTAGCTGTTTCTGCACCTTCGACAAGAAAATCATCATTAACTATGATGGTTACTTGCCCCGTATTACTTCCATCTGGTATTGTGATTTGAGTGGGAATAGTACCCATAAAATCAGCAGCACTAGCAGTACCAGTTAATGCTAAATTAAGTGTTTGAGCGCCGAAGACATTACCTTCAGCAGTGGCGGTAAAGGTAATAGCAGTTGTCCCGGCTTCGCTGGCAGTAGTTGTGCTGGCAGTGAGGTTAACTTTCGGTACGGGAATGGTGATATTAAAGGTAGCTGTGTCGGAAAGATCAACACCAGCATTCGCCGTACCGCCGTTATCTTGCAGTTGCACACTTACGGTGGCAGTACCAGGTTTGCCACTGGGAGTGTAGGTCAGCGTGCCATTGGTTGCTACACTTGGTTGAGTTGTAAATAGGGTGTTGTCGGTGTTAGTAACCATGTAGTTGCTAACTGTTTGAGTGGCTTCATCGGCGGGGCCGAAAGTAACGCTATTTACCCAATTACTGACAGTTTGAACTGTGTTTGTCCAAGATATTAGGGTTTGGTTGCCTAAGTTGGTGAAACTGGGTTTGTCGTTGACGGGGGTAACGGTGATGTCTGCGGTGTCGGTGGCGATGCTGAAGGCATAAATGCCGCCGTTGTTAGTGGTGTCAGCGGTGCTGCCGTTGGTGCCAGTGGTTTGATCCCAAGCGCGGAAGGTGATGGCGTTGGTGACGGGGCCGTTGTAGTTGGCGGTTGGTTGGAAGTAAAAGCGGGTATTGGCATCTGCTGCCAGCAAGCGGGCATTGGTATTGGTTACTGCGCCCAAGGGGTTCCAGTTGGTACCGCCATCTATCGTGTAAAACCAACTGCCGTTACTCGTGTCGGCGGCGGTAATGGCGATGCCTGCTACTGCGCCAGTGTCGGGGTCTATGATGTTTGTACCTATGGCTGCAATGGATGAGATGAGGTTGCCGACAGCGCCAGTGGGTGCAACTGCATCTTCTAGGATGGCACTGAGGGTGACGACGGTATCCGCAAGAACGGGTGCGGTATTATAAAGAATCGTGCCGTAAACGTCGTTATTGTCTTGGCTATTGCCAACACCGTTGGTGGGGGTGTTAGCAGTGGGAGTGCCAGCTTGGTTGGTAGCAGTGTTACCGGTGAAAGTGGCTCCTAATGTGCGGACAGTGGGCAGCGCGGAGGGCATCCCTTGGTTGTTGCCATTGCTGTTGGTTAGGGATGTCATGGCGAAAATTGCCCCACCTTTGCCTTGACCGCGCCTGTTGTAGCCACCACCGGGTGCGGCAAGGTTGCTACTAAAGGTTGCGTTGTTTAGAGTCAAAGAACCTTGGCGAATAAAGATGGCACCCCCAAGACCAGCGCCACCGCCACCGGAATTGCCGACTGGGCCAGCGCCGTTGCCACCAAAGCGGCCGCCTTGACCGGGAACGCCACCGTAGCCGCCACCGCCACCGCCACCGTAGCCGCCGCCACCGCCACCGCCAAAGCCGTAGCCACCGCCACCGCCAAAGCCGCCGCCACCGCCACCGCCAAAGCCGTAGCCACCGCCACCGCCAAAGCCGCCGCCGCCGCCAGCGCCAGCTGTCGGTGGGCGGCATGGGCGAGCCCAGGGGAGGGTGCGGGGGGGGGG
>NZ_SRRZ01000179.1:3192-8498 GCF_013179805.1 Microcoleus asticus IPMA8
ACGCCTATCATCTCCGTCATCTTCATATTTTTATACGCGACAGGCCCAGCGCCTTTGCCACCTCAGCTGCCTCCTTGTCCGCCAAAGCCGCCGCCACCGCCACCGCCATTGCCCCCTCCACCAAAAGCGCTAATGCCACCACCGTAGTTGCCGTTGCCACCATAGCCGGCTGTGCTACCTGTGGCAGCGCCAAACAGACCGCCGCCACCGCCGCTGTTACTACCGCCGAACATCCCGCCACCACTTCTGCCGGTGACGCCACCCCCAGGAGAACCGCCGACGGCGACATTATTACTAAAGATGACGTTATTCACCCCCACAGTGCCATTGTAGATAAACAAACCGCCACCCATGCCAGCGCCACGACCGGCGTCGTAAGCAAATCCCCCTACTGCTACTCCATTGGTGATAGTCAAATTAGTGAAATTGACGGTTCCCGATTTGACAAAGAAGGGACGAAAACTATTGCCACCGCTGACACTAAAGTTATTGCCAATAAAATCAATGTTGCTGTTAACTAGGGTCTGCATTACCCCTGTAACAGTGACATTTGTGTTGAGGGTAATAGTGTCATCTCCTGCTGCGGCATTCGCATCAAAAATTGCTTTGCTTAATGTGCCTGCTACAGTGCCAGTGCCATTATCGGTTGCCACCGTGACATTAAAATTCGCTAGTGTATATTCATAATCTTCGATCGCCTCCCTATCAAAGGGCACGGCGGCTTCTATTTTGCCAGTTACTATTTCTAAATCCCAGTCGCCGCCTAATGCTTCATTTCCCGTTAAGTCGTTAGATGCAGCTACATCTGCACCTGTGAGTTCGCTCAATGACTCGATAAATTTATTACCTGTTTCTCCTGCCGCTACATCGCAGCCATATAATAAGATGTCACCTTTTTCAGTCAGGGCTTTTCCCCACTGTTCTAGCTGAGTGTTAAATTTTTCTAGGTTATTCTTATTGAGTACATCGGCACCGAGTTTTAAACTACCTTCGCTACCATGAGAAAGGATCTGTACGGCTGCAATATCTTTTTGATTGGCTAAGGCGTTAGTAATTTGCTCAATCCCGCTATATCTGTCATCTAAAATGACTATTTGAGCGGCATCAGCGTTATTAATTAGACTTTGGTAGTCTTGTACTGAGGAGTCTACGAAAATTATTTTGTAGCTCATGGTAGATGACCTGTTAATTTTTACTTAGTGTTGTCAATGTTACAGTCACCGTCAAGGCTTGACGGTTTATTTAGCTTTGGCGACAATGGTACTAGCGCGGCTATTTGCTGCTTCTATCCAAAAAGATAAGCCATCAAATCTCTCAAATAAGTCGGGAGGTAAAACTGTTTTTCTAGGTTTAAACTCGACTTGAGAACGAACTTGATGTAAGCCTTTTGTGTTTAATCTATTATCAAACTCTGGTTCTTGATATTGAACCTTATTAAAATCATGCTCGAAAGGCTCTTCACCTAAAAATTGATAAATCAACGACATGGTTTTAGCCGGTCCTTTGGTTAATAAATCGTAATCAACCAATAGGAGAGATGCACTCTGTTCGCTGTAGAATGCTTCTTTAAGGGCGTTATACGCATACCCAACTAAACGCGAACCTTGACTTAATGCCTCCGTGCGGCTATAAACCGTAGCCCGTTCCGCTGAATTATTAAATAATCTGGAAACATCAAAAGTATTACGCCGAATTAGTAGCTCAATGCTATCCATAATCCAGGCGATGTTTCTGACGCAGCAAATTACTTTAGCTTCGGGAAATAGTTCCAGAATTAATGGCAATTTACTGCACCAAAGGCGATTGGTGTCGAAGATCACTTCTTTTTCAGCTTGCGGATGATAATAGGCAGAAAAAATGCTGAGAATGAGTGCCCGTTTTTGTTCAGGGGAAATAAATACGGAAAACTCATTTTCTTCACTCATCGCTTCCAACATTCGCTCAACTAAACCCCCGACTGGGGAAGTCATAGCAGCATGAAAGCGGGGATTTTGCCGCAGTAATGCTGCAAGTAAGGTGGAACCAGATCGGGGTAGGCCGGATATAAAGTGAGCTTTCTGGGGCATCCAGTTGGAATATATTTAAGGTGGGCAAATAGTCGGCATTTGAAGAGAAGAAAGCGAACGCTTTTGCGGTTGCTACTTGCTGTATCACTGCACACTATTGACTTTCAACAATCTCTGGAGGCAAGACAGTCCCTCCAGCATCTGAGACGGTATCTGCTTTAAGTTGGATGTTGCATAACTTTACGGAATTACCGCCGAGTTTATTGCAAAATCTATCTTGCGGTAGATGGCAGTTACCTTCGTTCATTATTATACAGTCGCGCGTTGGAGAAAAGTGCGATCGAACTCGGCAAATAATCATCACCTCGGTCATTGCTTTGGGCAAAAAAATGTGCTAACAGAAATTTTGACCAAAATCAGTTCGCGATCGCACTTGCAACCCAAGCCTTGGGGAGTTTTATACGGGGATTCTGGGCTGTAAGAATGTTTTTTGGTCGATCGAATTTGTGCAATTCTCAATTGCCAGCCAAACCATCTAATTGTTCTTGCATTTGGGCGGTAACTCGATCGAAACAAGCATCGACATAATCGCGATCGCGCGCCGCCTCCGAACCGTACCTCTCAAATACAATCGGTTCGCACACGCGAGTCCGAATTTGCACGGGTAAAGGCAGGTTTGGCAAAGGCCCAATACTCAATCCCCAAGGCAATCCCAAATACACCGGCAATACCACCGGATCGATGCCAAATAGCCACGGCATCCCCAATTCATGCAATTGCTTTGCTTGTTCGTACAAATCTGCCAAAACTATCAAAGTATCGTGGGCACCGTGGGAGATAATTGGTACAATTGGCACTTCTTCTCGCAATGCTAATTTGATAAATCCCTTGCGTCCCGCAAAGTAGATTCGATCGCGCAAGTGGTGGGGGCGAAAAACATCTTGGGCGCCGCCCGGATAAACGAGAACTGGGGCATTTTTCCGCAAAGCTGCGATCGCCATTTTCGGATGCGCCTTGAGGGCTCCACACTGAACCGCCATGCTAGCAACATCAGGAGAAACTTGCCAAACCGTCGGGTGCATCAATCCGTAGGCCAAGCGTTCGGTGCCGTACCTGCGGAACCATTCGTAGAGGAACATAAACATATCTGGAGCGGCGAGTCCCCCGTTGTGAGAACCGACAACAAGCATTTTTCCGCTCGCGGGTACGTGGTGCCAGCCGTCGCTTTGTACGCGAAAATAGTAGCGGTACAGCCATTCCCAGATTGGCAACAAAAGCTGAATGAAGTCGGGATTGCGATCGTCTAAAGATAGACCGTCAAAGGGATAGTTAGAGGATTTTCCGTCTTTTTTGTTAGTAGTTTTTGTCACTGCAAAAATATTTAACGCTTTGGTCATTATATAGCAGAAGGAAGAAAGCTTTAGCTATCGATGAGAGAAGGAAAAAGGGAGCATCTCAGTTTCACTTTGACTCTCTTTGTGTGAGAGCATCGCCGCGAGCGCAATCAAAAAAAATATTAGGATTAAATGCTCCGATTCAGAAGGAATGTACTGCATTAGTTTCAGAAATTTAAAACATCCTAACCTTCGCTCGCGGTTGCTATATCAATATCATTAAATCATAATCTGTGCAAATATTTGGTTTCTGATTTTAGCCGGCTGATTTTGTTCGGAGGTTTTGTGCAGGTTGTCTATTTTGTTGGCTAAACTGGCCCCTTGTATCTTTATTAAACAGACAGGCGCTCAAACCGCAGCAGGCACAGTAAAGCCTCAGCGAGTAAATACAAAGAAACCATCCAAGTTGCTTACTTAAGAGCCAGAACCAAGGGCACCTGAAGTAGAGGAACTACAAGCCGGCTTTGCGACGACTAGAATCCTTAATGGAAATGTCTCCACAGGAACAAAACTGTTTGGAAACACCTACAGCAACTGTCATTGGCCGGCGCGGCGGCCCCGGCCACAAAAACACAACCAGGTCTAAAGCCGATGAGTTTCTGTTTTGGAAGATTTTATCAAATTGACGCCAGCCATTGGTTTAATGCTAGCGATTTGCGCTGTTTGCCGCAATATTAAGTAAGGTGCGATCGACAGTTGAGTTATGCGAGCGAGATCGAAGAACTGTATGCGGCTTGCGACACCCGACTGGGACGATGGGGTCGATCGCACCAATCGTCGGCCACTCAGAATCTTGGAGCATCTCAAGCACCATCTCGCTCTCGAAGCTGCCAAGAATTCACCTGAAATGCAGCCAAATATTACTCAACTGCAACAACTGGCAGCTAAATGGTTTAACAAACACCTGACAAGATATTGACGCACAACAAATGACTTGCATTCCTAGTAAACGGCCGCGGATTTAAACAGTTAACAGTTAACTGTTGACTCCTCCACTATCCCACTCCCCCACTCTCCCCGCTCTCCCCCTCTCGTCTTCTCCCCCTCCCCGGCTCTGCCATAAGAGCAATTTATAGGTGTAGCAGCTTAATTTGTTTTGGCTTAACTCTCAGCAAAAATTAAATTATATAGATAAAAGTTGACTTACAGGCATAAAAAATGTTATCTAGAGCTTTTTCCTGGAAGACAAATCGATTTTTTTGCTATATTGACCTGCAATAAAGATAATAGTTTTGATGAGATGAGGAGTTGAACGGAATGAAAAACTTGAGTTACTGGAACAAACCCGCTGCATTGCTGGGCGCGATCGCGATCGCAGCCGGAAGTTTGCAAGCGAATGCGATCGGTGTTGCCGCCCCGTCAACATCCACTGCCAGTCAGGATGCTGAAAAGAGTTCATTTGAAGATAGCGCCACCTTTCAAATAGCCCAAGCTGGCAACATTTGCCGCAAAGTCACTCCCAAAGAAGGTTTGACCGTTCGCCAGAACCCAGACCCCAAATCCCCTAGAGTGGGCGGTGTAGCAATTAACACTCAGGTAACGGTACCCCAAAGCGCTAGTTCTGTTAAAGCCTCCGACGGCCGCCTCTGGATTCAAATTACCGCTCCCGTAAAGGGGTATATAGCTACCGGATACCCAAACAACGAGGCTAATTTAGGTTCGTGCACGACAGCCAGCACCACAATTAGTCAAACTCCTTCCCCAAGTCCGGCACCGGCACCTGCTGCGACACCAGCACCAGCACCAGCGCCGACACCGCGTCCAAGTCCAAGTCCAAGTCCTGCACCAGCGCCGACACCGGCACCAGCAGCGACACCAGCACCGGCACCAGGAAAAGACCCAGCACAGGGAGAAGACGGGGTGTCAGGGGAAGAAGAAGCGGGGCGCGGAGAAAAGAATGAAGAAG
>NZ_SRRZ01000179.1:8508-11409 GCF_013179805.1 Microcoleus asticus IPMA8
TTCTCGGATCTGTTTCTTATCTACAGCCCCGACCACTTACAAGTCCAATTCCTGCTCCATCTCCTACTCCTTCTCCAGCACCTTCTCCACCACCGGCACCAGCACCAGCACCAGCACCGGGCCCCGTAAGTCTGTGCCGTCAAGTAGAACCTCGCGTAGCGCCAAGGGGTCTAGCTATCCGCACGGAGCCTTCCAAGACTGCTGCGGTTAAAGGTGGCGTACCGGCTAACGGTCAAGTAACGCTTGTACCGAATTTCCAGTTAGTGAAAGATAAGAATGGAGAAGACCGCAATTGGGTTGAGATTTCAGCCCCTGTGGCCGGATTCATCTCAGCGGGAAATTTGATCATGTGCAAGTAAACTTCTGAGTTCGATCGCTCTTTTTGACTAAAAGAGCGATCGACACCGAAAATAGTTTTAAGATTGTCGCGCAGCAAGCGAACAAAGCCCAGCCCAGACTGCTCCCTGGACTTACGCATGAATAACTTATTTCTGTCGGGAAGCAGCGGTAGCGAATCTTTCTAGGCCTATGTTTTTCGTGGGTTGCATCAAGTCCTAGCTTGGTTCCTCGCAACGCACGCGGGATGAATGAATTTAAGGAAAAGGCCGATCGACCTTTCTACCTACAGAGGCCGCTTGCCCAATCTTGGTGTCCGCGATTTGGTTGACACTTCGATTGTCGGCCAATCCAGACAATTTCCCATTTATTTTGCCTGAGTCTGAGTTCGATGCGATGCCGCATTGCAGCAACAGAATCGTCAGCTAAACCGACGACGGTTTGGACAATTACGGCTGTTTCTCGCGTGGGATATTCAACCGAAATTTGGTCGCTTTTTCTGCCTTCAGATTCTCGGTCGCTGCTAAAGAGTTTTGCTGCGATATCTTTGGGGTTGGAGACGGTAATTTTGCGATCGGCAAGGAACTGTTTAGCGTTAATTGCTTCGTAGTTCGATCGGGCGGCGGGCTGCCCCATTGCTGCGATGGGAAGTTGGATGCAGGCGAAAATAGGTAGGAAAAAGAGCGATCGCTTGACAATTGATTTGTTCATGAGGCTTCAGCTTGTGCCAAAAATTTTTGTCTTCGAGATGCGAAAGCCGCCAAATCTGCCTCGGTGAATTGAGTTTGCTGCCATGAGGGGCGGGCCAGCAGGCAATCGCACCAAGCTTGAATTTTAGGATAGCCGTCTAGGGACACACCAACCCAAGGTAGCAAGGGCACGATGGTGCCGGCAACGCACTCGGCAAACGTGACACTGTTGCTAGCGAAAAAAGGGCGATCGTCCAACAAACCTTCAAAAAATTTCAACACAGTATCGACTTTTTCCTTAGCCTTTGCGATTTCCTGCGCTTGGGGAGTTCCCCATCCCATTTTTTCACTGCTTAGGGGGTTAACTCCTGGTATAAGTTCGTTAACCGTGAGCAATTCTACCATCCTCACAACTGCCAAATCTTTCGGTTCTTTTGGCAGCATTGCCGGTTCGGGATACTTGGTTTCTAGATAGTCAAGAATTGCTAGAGACTCGACGACAGTGAAGTCATCATCCACCAAAACAGGGATGCGGTGAAAATGATTCATTGCGATAAAGTCTGGCTGTAAGTGATCGCCGTCCAAGTGGATTTCTACCAATTCAAAGTCGAGGTTTTTTTCTAAAAGGGCGATCCACACGCGACGGGAGTTGGGGGAAATGGGAGTGTGGTAAAGTTTCATAAATTTTGTGCCTGGTTGTTGAGAGATTCAGGTTTTGAGGATTGAGTTGCCAATCGCGCTGCTTAAAATATTTAGATTTTAGTCAATTTTACACGCAAATAGGGCGATCGTACTTCTCCAACAATCGGACATCTTACTTTATTGATGACCAAAAGGAACAAATGCTATATCAGTCACATCTTTAACCAACCGTACCGATCTAAACCCATACGTTAGAGGTGATTGTAACTTAAGAATCAGGCAAAATGGTTTTTTATTGCCAAACTTATCTCTGAGAAACTTCTCATAATTTTTGACTAAATAATGGGTACTGCCCTGATTACTTCTTGAAGTTTGACCGCAGATTAAGATGACGGGATAGGAATCAGGCTCTGAATAGAATCTTGCCAAAATAGCATATTCATCTTCATGCTTTTTGTACCTGTAAATCTCGTTTTTCGTGACGAGCGCAACATTATCAGGACTGTCAGGAGAATAAGGATTGTAACGAACACCTTTAAGAAAGTTCTCTAAATGAACCTTAGTTCTCTGATTAGAGTCCGGGCCTCCTATACAAAACTCAGTCATTTCTCCTGCTGGTTCCAATATTCGATCAAAACGAGCAATGACTAATTTGCCACCAATTTCATCTACAAGTCTTACCACTTCAACTAAGGTTTCTACATCTCCATGAGCCATGACATTTTGATCGCGGGCAGAATGGTTCATGACTACAAGGCAATTCTCCTTTGGTGAAATGCCAAAGAAAGCAGATCTTCGATTCAGGATTTGGGACTTTCGTATTGTTCCCCATAGCCAAAAAGCGACCGCTGTTACAACACTCGTTATAATACCGACTACAAAATTTTCAATAACTGATGGAGACATGAATCCTCCGAATAACAAAGTTTTTAGTAGAGTAGAGACGCTAGCTTAATTTCACAACCCATTGATAACAAATTCATCAATCCACTACCGTCAAGCTATCTCATTATTCTTTGCTTACAAGCTTGACTAAATCCGGAAAATCTGGAAATATTGCGGCTTTCTATGGTATGTGCTTGCCTGCGATTGACTTACTGATACTAAATTATTCTTAGGATAATATCACCAAAACAAGCTTCTGACTGGAGTTTAGACTAGGCAGCAAGAAAAGACTCAGCAAAGGTGAGTTGAAAATAAATAGACTTCAGATCTGAAAATCTACACTACTAAG